>CBDUXU010000023.1:0-20925 GCA_965371285.1 uncultured bacterium
TGGCAGTAGTTACCTCCCAAGAAGGGGTCATCTATCCAGTGCTGATAGTGAGCCTACTGTTGGAGGTGTTGTGTCACACAATAGTGTTACTTATACCGCTAAAAAACCTCACGTTGCAAGTTCTGCTGGAGCAGGAGGAAATGAGCCTGGTGTAGGAGGTATTGTGTCACACAATAGTGTTACTTATACCGCTAAAACACCTCATGTTTCAAGTGCTACTGGAGAGGCAGGAAATGAGCCTGGTGTAGGAGGTGTGGTGACAAACAACAGTGTTACTTATACCGCTAAAACACCTCATGTTGCAAGTGCTGCTGGAGCAGCAGGAAATGAGCCTGGTGTAGGAGCTAATTGGGAAAATTATTGGGAAATTGCAGGAACAGGGGGAGTGAGTTGGACTGCTGATGAACCATATGGTAGCTGGACAAGTTATTGGGAAATTGCAGGAACAGGAGGAGCTAGTTGGGCTGCTGATACTTTATATGGTAGCTGGACAAAATATTGGGATGTTGCAGGAACAGGAGGAGGTAGTTGGGCTGCAGGTACCTTCTATGATAACTGGAGAACATACTGGAAAATAACTAGTGATTCAGTTGGTTCTGCTTGGGCGTCAAGCACCTTATATAATAACTGGCCTGTATACTGGGAGGTAGATGGTACAGGCGGTAGTGCCTGGGGTAGTGGTAATAACTACGTAAATGGTCAGGATGCAAATATAGATACATTGGCAAGTAGTAGTAATTTAAATACTATTGGTGCAAGTGAAGCATTTTATATCTTTGGTAATGGTAATATTGCAATAGATGAGGGTGTAGTAGGAGGTGCAACCGCGCCTACGGCTAACAGTGCTACTATAATTATGCCGCTGAGAAATTCTAATGCTAGAAATTTAAATCTTGTAGGTAACCCATTCCTTAAGAATGTAGACTTTTCCGATATTAGGGTTTGTGATGCTTCTGACTGTTCAGGTACAAATTATACATACGCAAATGCAGTTACTCAGGGATGGGTTAGTGAAACTATATATTATGGTGTTATTAATACAACTTCAGCACAAGAGATGGCTTGTACAGCTTCCTGTTGTGGTACTTCCTGTGGAGCTGATCCTAACCCTGCAACTTTAAGGCCGTGGTGGGGCTACTGGGTAACAGTTGGGCCTAACCCTCCTGGTTCAATGTGGCTTGAGATTACTAAGCCATAAACTACCAGACAGGAAACTAAGGGGATTTTTATGAAACCGTACTCAAAAATATTTATACTATTTATAATACTTCTTTTCTCAAATGCTTTTGAAGTTGATGCAAGGGATAGAGGGGCCAGTGGTAGTTCGGCTAAAGAAGGCGCTCAGGAAGGTCGCACAGTAGGAAGGTCAACATCATCGGGGGTTGGTTGGATTGTTAATATTACTGCCGATCTTAGTGCCGACCAGAGTAGGGTTATGTTTGGCATGATTCCAGAAGGCTCCGACGGTTATGAGCGCGGACATGATGCTCTTATTAGTAGTTTTAAAGCACAATATATTCGTGCAGGGAGTAGCCCAATAGCACTTTATTTTGAGCGTCCAGATTGGGAAAAATCTCATCCTTATGCATGGATTGATATGGTAAGTGATTCACTCCCTTATGAGTGGACTTTGTCATCCCTTACAGCTTCAGCAGGTACCGCTGTACAATTAAATTGGAATTTATCAAGTCTCCAATCTTCAGTTGGCTTGGAGTTGGTAGATAATTTTTCAGGTACCACAGTTGATATGGTGTCTGTAAGTAGTTATTCATATACTTCTGCAGTGGATGTGGTCAGAACTTTCACAATAAAAGCAACAGGCACTGGTGCAGGTGCTGGCAGTGGGGCAACCGGCTTAAGGACAAGGTAGTATTTTCGGGGGCTGAATTCCTTTTGGCCTATTTAGGAGAAATTAAGAAAAAGCAGTTATTTTTTTGGTTATTCTTATTTACAATTGGTTTATATGTTTGATATAATGCACAGAACACGAATTTAGGCTAAAGACAGGGGGGGGGGCTTTCCTTCCCTTTTTTTTTGAAGTAAAAAAATAATTTATTTACTTTATACTTAGAATATATAGTCTAATGTAGTATGCTTCTTAAAATTATTACTTTTCGGGAGGAAAAGTTGCATAGACTTTTAATATTATTTGTTGCATTTACAGTAGTTCTGTTGTGGTTCTTCTCGTCATTTGAGCTTGGAGAGTTTGGTGACCTTGGGGAGTTCGGCTCTGTAGAAGAGGCTAACGCTACAGGTGGTGCCTTCAGATTTACAAAACACGGCGGAGATACCACTATAGACGACGGCGACTGGTGTCCACTACCTCCTTGCGGAGTTGACAGGCAGATATCAGGTACCGGCGTCCATTATGGTGTTGGTGAAGCAGGCATATGGCAAAAAGGCGAGTGTATGCATTGCCACGAACCTCACGCAAGTTTTGGTGGTGTAGAACCCCCGCCAAACACGGGAGCCGATTCAGGTCCTGATGCATATCTCCTTTTTAAAGATTATGGAACAGGTAATAATTATTCCAACCTCTGTTGGTCTTGTCACAATAATATGATTCTAGGCAGTCCTCCTGTTTTTGGTGAAGACGGTTATGGTTATTGGGGTTATTATCAAGGACAAACAAACTTTGAAAATTCAGGGCACGGCAGTAATCCTAACTTTATATATCCTGGACCGCAATCAGGAGATACTGCTGAAGAAGCACCGAACGGCGCACCATACCCAAGACGAGATAGAAATCCACTGGCAACAGGTAACCAAAGTAGTTGTCTGAACTGCCACTCTCCGCATGGCGTTGGACCAGGTAGTTATCCAGCAGATGCAGTTGCGCCAGGGACTGGTAACTTTGGAGTAGCAACTGCAGCTCAAATAACTCAGGCAGTAACAGACGGAAATCTTACAAATGGCGTTATACCCAGGAAGGCAATTGCCTGGGAAGAGGCACTTTGTTTAAGGTGTCATAACTCCGGCAGTGGTGTAACAGGTGCTCCTGATATCAAAACACAAGTAGATTATTTTATAGCTGGAGGTTCAGGACATCCAGTTAGGTCCGGTGAACTTTTTGGTCGTCATAACCTGGCAAATGAAAGTCAGAACAGCCTGCCGGCTACAGGGTGGTTTGTGGAGAATACATTTCATGCAGAATGTACAGATTGTCATAACCCACATAGGGTTGCCAATACAAATGGTGTAAATGGAACAGTGTTTCAACCAAGTGGTGTTACATCTTTTACCACCCCTGATCGCTATCCTACAGCAGGTGTTTCTGGTTCAGGTCCTGTTAAGTTAGGTTCTGTAAACCAAGGAGTCTGGGGAGTTTCTATTAACTTGTCTACTTTTGAAGTTAGTGTACCAATAAGAAACCTAACGACAGATGATAAAGTTTATAATCTATGTATGAAGTGTCATAGCGCTTGGGCATGGGACAAAACAAAAGGATTGGCGGCACCTATTATCACCGCTACTCCAATGTACGCTCCATCTACCGACGGAAGAACATTTGTCAACGCTAGAGTACCGCAAAACATGCCTCTTACAGATGTTTTAGCTGAGTTTGATAATGGTAACCGAGCTTACCATCCCGTTTTTGATGTTGGTAAGAATAGGCCAGAGAGAGGTCCATTAGGAGATGGGGCAAACCCAGTAAGAAATGACGCTTGGTGCGCTGAAGGTACAAGTGATGTTTATACAGCTGATAACACTTGTTGGCCTGCAACCGGCGTTCGTGAAGACCTTATTAATAAAGCAGAATTAGTAACAGAGGCAGGTGGTGGTAGCGTGATGGTTTATTTTGAGCAGACTTTATCACAAACATTTGTACCACCATGGCTGCATACTTCATATATAACATGCGTAGATTGTCATGAGGATTCTGATGAGGCCGGGGCTAGAGGACCACATGGCTCCAGAAGACCCTTTATTCTTAGGACAGCTGACACAAATATAAGTTTTACTATTTGTAGTTCAGATTCTTCTGCTAATGATGCTTCTTGCAACACTACAACAACAGTTAACTATTCAAGTATACCTGCATCAGAACAAACGACATTTTGTTTTAATTGCCATAGATGGGATGTTTATCATGGCAATGTTGGAGCGTCTCCAGCCAATCCGGATTTAGGTAGGCAGCCTCACCCCCTAAGGGCTGATAAAAGTGATTCAGGTATGGTAAATAGTATCTATACTGATGGTGCACCTACTAGAGGTATTTCTTGCATGGGCTGTCATGGTGGTGGCTGCGGGGTTGATGGTGGTGGAACCAATGTTCCTGCAACAGATTGTGTTTTAGATGCTGGAACCACTGCAGGAGCCAAGCTTGGCAATATACATGGTAGTAACTACGACACGGGAAAAGATGCAGGCTCAAACAGGCTGATTGCTCCTGGTGGAAATTGGAACTCTTTCACTAGAGGAGTTAATGGTACTAACGGTACCTGCAACCCTAGTGATGGTGGCTATGGCGGTGCTACAACTGATGCGTGGTCTGGTTGTGGTAATGGAACAAGAGACAGTACTTTTTCATTCGCAGTTACGTATGAATATTAATAGGAAGTGTTAAGAGGTGTCATTTTTTGAAGTATCTGGTTTCTTTTATTTGTGTTAAAAACTTTTTTTCTTCAGTTTTTTTTATAGTATTTATCTTAACACCACAGAGTGAGATTTTAGCCTCGTGGTCAACTTTTCAAGGTGACGCTCAGTCATCAGGTGTATCCCCCTTTAAAGGTCCTGACAACTTAGAAGTTAAGTGGAAGCTGAAAGCTGGAAATGTATATATGTATCAAACACCTATAGTTGGTAGAGATGGAACTATCTATGCAATTAAGGATGGGGACAATAATCTTTTTATAGATGTCATTTATGCAGTAAACAAAGATGGAACTTTAAAATGGGAAACTTCTCCCAGCGTTTTCTATGGTATCACGCACATGGCTTATTCAGATAAAGGTATAATATATACAGAAGAGTCTTACAGTAGGGCAGTACTTAGTAACTTAATAAAAGGAACTTTTATTGTGGCTAGGTCTGAGGTTGACGGTAAGGAGCTTTGGAGAAGGCAGATAAATGAAACATATGGTCAGTATTGGATGCCTAGTTTGAGAGTGAACAAAGATGGCAGAGTTTTTGCCTGCGGCGGTGAAAGTCTTGCAGTTTATGATTCTGATGGGTCTAAGGTTTGGTCTTATGAGTTAGGACACTTACCTAGGTTTCCTACAGCACATTGTTTTGGTCCTGTTCTTTCACATGATGAAAAGACTTTTTACTTTTTAAAGAGGCGCGGGAATTTATATTCTCTTAATGCAAACACAGGCAAGATTAATTGGATTAGTAAAGAACGATTTTCAACGGATTTCAGTACTCCTACTACCGATACCGATGGTTCCCTCTATATTGCACATGGTGATAGCAGTAGAATTTATGCGTATACTTCGGAAGGTGATATTAAATGGATTAAAGAGTTAGATGTAAAAAAAGATTTTGGTGAGGATTTAGTAGGAATAAAAACTGACGAGACTGTCCCTACCTTAGGTCCAGGCAATACACTGTTACTAAATATTACAGTAGCTAACAGGGTAGGTTTTGTTGTCGCATTAGACCGTGATACAGGCGGCCTTAGATGGTTTTATAAATTAAAAGAAAACGTTTTGTTCTCCGTAGGTATGTTGGTTGACAATAGGGGACATATTTATGTTCCTTATGGGAATGGAGAGCTTTATGTTCTTAGCCCGAAAGGTAAGTTAATAGAAAAAACCCTTATTGGTGTTCCTATGCAGGTAGCAAATAAGGAGGGGCAAAGCAGGAGATATAATGACCAGGTGTTTTATTCGGGTATGTCGATGATTGAAGGCGGCATTTATGCTATTTTTGGAGAAGCTACTGTTACTGGTAAATTATTTTTCATTGGGGAAAAGGGTGCAGCAAGTGATTCGTCTACAGGTGCCTTGAAATGAGGTTTACTGTAGGTGTTAAAAGAGAACTAAGGTTTCTAGCAGCATTTTTTTTAGTAAGTTCTTTGCTGCTAACAGGGTGTTCCGGGGTTTATACTGAAGAAGATAAAGTAAAAAAACTAATTGCTAAATATGTAAGTGCAATAATTCCAGCTTACAGAGAAGGTAAGTTTGGAGATTTGGCTAAGGTAGCCTCACAGGAGGTTTTATCTAAAATTGATAATACTTACTCTGCCTATAAAAATGGTCAAGGCATTATCTTAGACTCTATGTTGCTGGAGATGAGTTTTGATAGTGTTGTGTTAGGTTCAGGAGAGGATGAACCTACTATTAAAGTAGTTTATTTTGAAGAAGAAAAAACTTGGAAAGAACTTTATGTCGCAACAGAAACAGTTGTTCAAACTAAAGAACTGTGGAAATACAGGTGGGTAAATATAAAAACATTAGAGCCGGCTTCCAGTGAATATTCTACTCGGTACACTATGGAGTATAAAGTTGACTATAGGGGAGACTCTCTAAAGGTTTTAGAAGTAACAATTTTAAATGAAGAAATATTGGAAACAATAGAAACAGGTGCCTCGTGGGGAAATAATGCAAACAAACCTATGAGAGTTCATTAATTTCTTCGAACCTTTTTAAATAAAATATTATGAAAATTATATCTCTTTTAACATCACGCGGTTTTGCTATCGCCCTGCTTATCTTATCTCTTGCTTTATTATTTGTTTTTAAATATCTCCCCGAGTACCACACAAAATGGGTTCTAGTTTTTCCTTTGTTTATTTTTGTCAGCATTAGTCTGAGTTTATACAGAAGAATTAAAAACAGACGTGCTGCTTGGACTGTAGCGTTTAGTGGTTCTGTTTTATTTCATGTAGGCATGCTTGTTGTTATGGCTTCTCTGATGACAGGTGAGGTGCTGAGATATTGGGTTAATGTCTCGTTGCCAAGAAATATACCTGTTGTTGTTGAGACTAGTCCTCTATCTCGCATTATTACTGTGCCATTGTTTCAAGCACAACCCTTTGTGAAGATTGTTTTGGATTGGCAAGACTCTTCTTTTGAAGAAGGAGCCTATGCTGTTGACCACGCTGCAGGTCTTATTGTAGGATTGATTGAAGAGGATAACTATAAAGAGAGTTTTGAAGTTATAAGGGTTAATAAACCTGTTTGGAGAAATGGTTTTCAATTTCTGCTCCGCGGAGGGGGTTTTGTTTACTTGCTTAAAGTTACTGACAAGGATGGAAAAAAACTCACAGGTGAACATAGAAGGGCTCCTGGCTCTATTTCAGAAGAAGACAGCTTCAGTATTGGATCTGAGGGGGTAGAGTTTTTTGTACGGTATTTTCCGGAACTTTTTTTTAAAGACAATAAATATAGTACATTAAGCAGAGAGGCTTTAAATCCTGCACTAGGTGTTAGGGTTGTTTCTAAAGAAAATCCTTTTGAAGATGTTTGGAAGGGAATTATAAAGTCTAGGGAGGTTGTAGATACTGGTGACTATACCCTGGAGTTTGTTGACCTGAGACCTTATGTGTCTATTGAAATCTTAAAAGATCCTTCCTATTATGGTATAGTAGTGGGATGGTTATTAATTGTTCTAGGACTATTAATGAGGTATTTATTTGTTAAAGAGTTAAGTAAAGAGATTGGTTGATTTTATAGAGGGGTATTTTTTTGTTATTTTTTGAATCTTTATGCCTTTGGTTTTCCTTAGGTTTGTATACGATTTCTTTTTGGGTATTGTTTGCAGGTTATATCCTGAAGAGAGATAGGTTAGTAAACATCGGCTGGTACATAGCTATTGGCGGTTTTTTATTTCATACCTTATCCATTGGAGCAAGGTGGATTGCCACCGGTCACCCTCCGGTTCTATGGCAGTTTGAACATGCTATGGCCTCAACATGGTTTGTTGGGCTTATTTATTTTTTCCTTTCATACAATTCCGTAAAACTTCGTCCCATATCTTGGGTTGTAGTTGCAATAATAATTATTATACAGTTTTATGGCATTTTAATTGAAGGCAGGGGAATAGAGCCTCTCCCTCCTCCTTATCAGAGCAACTGGCTTTGGGTTCATGTCACCTTTGCATGGTTCTCTTACAGTGCCTTCTCTTTTGCCTCCATAGTGGCAATTCTTTATTTATTAAAGATAAGGACTGGCAGGGTTCCCGGTGATGGGTTTTTGGATAGACTTCCATCGGAAAAGGGTTTGGAAGATCTGATTTTTAAGATTGTTATCATCGGTTTCTTAGGACTTTCTATAGAGATGGGTGCCGGGGCTATTTGGGCATACGGATTATGGGGTAGGTACTGGGCATGGGACCCTATGGAGACTTGGACTTTAATTTCATGGCTTACCTATGCCCTTTATATTCATCTCAAGGTGACAATGGGCTGGCGAGGTGCAAAAATTGTTTGGGTTGCTCTGCTGGCATTTATCTTTATCTTTATAGCTTTCGGCGGTATTGCTATGATGAAGGGGCTCCACGCACCGCTGGTATAGTTTGTATTAACTAATGAATTAACACTTGGTTCTGTCGCTAATTAAAAATTGGTTGCTGACACTGAAAATGAGCGCAACACTGCTTGTTACGGCGACGCACCTTAAATGCCTTTAAAGGCTTAATATATATAAGGATTACGAAAATGAAAATTACTATTATCAGTCCACCACTTGGTGAAAAAGGGGAGAAGAGTGACTCTCTTCAGATGGCTCCTCCTATTTTAGAATATCTGGCTTCTCTGATTTATTCCATAGACCCGACCATAGAATTAGAGCTCATGGATTGCAATCGTGAAGATGCAATTGCTTCTAGGATGACAGGGGATTTATTTATGATTTCCTCCCTTACTCCCCAATCTCCCTGGGCTTACAGGTTGGCCGACAATCTGCGCAGTCTTGGTAAGACCGTAATCCTCGGCGGTATGCATGTGACGGTACTGCCTGAGGAGGCAAAACCCCATGCAAATTCGATAGTTACGGGCGAATGTGAAGCCCTTATGGAAGTGATTCTGGATGATTTTAAAAGCGGAAATCTAAAGCCCCATTACGCAGGTGAGAGGACTGAACTAGATAATATTCCACCGAGAAGAAGGGGGCTCTTAAAATCTAAGTATATGTTCGACTCCTTTTATACTGCTAAGGGTTGTCCCTACCTTTGTACCTATTGTTCTGTCATGAAATATTTTGGCAAGACTATGAGGTTTCGCCCTATTGATAATGTCATTAGCGAGATAGCCTCAAGCCCCAGTCGAATGTTTATGAATATTGATGATAACATTTGGGGGCTTAATATTCTTCGTTCCATTGACATGTTTAAGGCAATGAGTGAACAGTTAAAAGGTAAGTACTGGTTTGGCCAAGGTGACATGATTACTGTGCAGCAAAAAAGAGGCGGGGAACTTTTAAAATGGGCTCAGAGGTCAGGTCTCACTACAGTTATGGTCGGTTGGGAGACCAATGATGTTAACTCACTTGACATATATAAGGCAGAGACCAAGCAGGGCAGGGACAGGATTGACGGTTTAAAGATGATTCGAGACAATGGAGTCGATGTCATGATGTTTATTATGGTTGGAAGCAGGGAAGAAAGTTTAGACGAGTATATGAGAACTTTGGAAGTTTGCGACAAGCTTGATGTTAGTGCCCACCCGGTTATGCTGTCCCCTTTTCCCGGCACTGATATTTATGACGAGTATAAAGATTTTTTAATCCCCGGCAAGATTTGGGACGACTTTGACGGTAACCAGGCACTTTTTACTCACGATGATCCTATGATGACACCCTTTAACAGGGAACAGGCAACCCTGTGGCTAAGGCGTGAGCTTTTCACATGGCCGCGAATTTTAAGAAGATTGAAAAAGATATCTCTCAAGGGTTTTCCTATGGCACATGCAAACTCATTTATGTTACAGTGGGCACACAGAAGGTCTTTTAATGAATACGCAGACCTCCATTTGAAGGATTTTGACTTAAGAGAGGTCCTAAAAAACAAAACACCTGATGTAGAGGAGGTCGCTTAGAAAGAGGACTATGGATAATTTTATTGGAATAATGATAATGTTGAATAACTACTTTCATGATTTTGCAACCTCATTAGTTGTTGTTTCTACTTTTGGCATGCAGGCATTAATAAACTTTCTAGAAGCCAGAAAGAGCCCCGATACGGCTAGCATTGTTGTAGCTCTTTATCCTAAGATGGTGCATATGGCAGGAAGTGCTTTGATATTTGTGTTTTTTGCCGGCATAATAAGAGCCTTTACTTTTGAAGATTATGAATGGAATCACGCAGTTACGAATGGCCAAGTAGAGGCTCTGGTGGTTAAACATGTGATATTATTGATACTTTTTGCCTACGGAATTGCCCTTTGGACAAAAGTTCATAAAAAAGTGAAGCTCCTGAGGGCCAAAAAGACTGAAATTAGTTAAAAAAAGAAACAAAAAATAGCATAAAAACTGCTTGCATGTTCTTTAAAAGTACGATACATCTTGTACATCAGGAAGAAACCGCTTTAAACTACCAAATAAAGGGAGGTTCAAAATGGCTGGAAAATCCATGACAAAAAGTAAGATTATTGAAGAACTAGCAAACAGAACAGGTATGAGCAAAAAGGAAGTTGCTGCTTTTCTTGAAGAAGTTGCATCTTTAGCTTACAGAGAGGCTCCAAATGCCTTCACAATCCCAGGAATAGGCAAACTTGTCCTAGTTGACAGAAAAGCTAGAATGGGTAGAAACCCTCAGACAGGTGAAGAAATACACATTCCTGCAAAAAAAGTTGTAAAGTTCAGAGTTGCAAAGGCCTGTAAAGACGCAGTTCTTGGTTAATAGGTTTTTTTAGCTGTTTTTATAAATTTATATTAAAAATCCCGCAGGGGCTTGGCTTTAATGGATTTGTTTCTTAATATCATGATATTTCGTGATATTATGGTAGAATCTAGAGAAGGTCAAAGTCTCATTTATGCGGGATTTTTTTATTGTTTTTTTCTCGGAAGCACTTTTTTTACATGTTTTTTAGTAATATCTTGACAAAAAGTGCGTTTTTTTAGTATTATTACTTACTTAACTTGAGGTGGTTTATGTTAGAAGGGCTAAGCGACAAATTAAGAGGCGCGCTTAAAGACCTTAGAGGTCATGGCAGGATTACAGAATCTAATATTGATTCTGCGCTTAGAGAAGTTAGATTAGCTCTCCTAGAAGCTGATGTTAACTTAAAGGTAGTTAAGAGCTTTATTACAGCTGTTAAAGATACGGCTATGGGTGATAAGGTTCTTTTAAGTGTTACCCCCGGCGACCAGTTTACAAAAATTGTTAAAGACGAGTTGACCAAAGTTCTGGGAGGCAGTTCAACTGATTTGGAATTGAAAGGAAGTCCTGCTGTTATTATGATGGTAGGGCTTCAAGGTGCAGGTAAGACCACTACGACTGCCAAGCTTGCAAAGTTTTTAAAAAGTAAGGGAAGAACTCCTTTTGTTGTTCCTTGCGACTTGCAAAGGGCAGCGGCTGTTACTCAGCTCGAAAAGCTTAGCTCTGATATTGGCGTAGATTGTTTTACTGTTGGAGATTTAAAAGGCACGGCGACTCCCGTGACTCCGATGTCGGTTTGCACCCAGGCTCTTAAAGAAGCAAAAGTTAAAAATTACGACACAATGATTGTTGATACTGCCGGTCGTCTCCATATAGACAAGGCTCTGATGGACGAGCTTAAGGCAGTTAAAAATATTTTAAAGCCCATAGAAACACTCTTCGTTGCTGATGCAATGACAGGGCAAGATGCTGTTAACACTGCAAGCGGTTTTAATGAAGCTCTTGGTTTAACAGGAGCAGTGCTTACAAAGTTAGACAGTGACGCCAGAGGCGGAGCGGCCCTTTCTATGGCTGTTGCAGCAGGGGTTTCAATTAAGTTTGCAGGGCTTGGCGAAAAGATTGATGCCTTGGAAGTGTTCCACCCCGAGAGACTTGCAGGCAGGATTCTCGGCATGGGAGATATAACTTCACTTGTTGAAAAGGCAAGCGAAGTTATAGACGAAAAAAAGGCTAAAGAGCTTGAGCGGAAGATAAAGAAGGATGCTTTTGACCTTCAAGACTTTAGAGACCAGCTAAAGCAGATAAAAAAAATGGGTTCTTTAGATAGTATTATGTCAATGGTGCCAGGTTTTGACGCCATGAAGAAGTCTAAGGGGATTAAGGTAGACGATAAGGATTTAGTTCAGGTAGAGGCAATTATAGACTCTATGACCCCAAAGGAGAGACGCAGGCCGGGAATACTTAATGCCAAAAGGCGTATTCGGATTGCTAAGGGATCTGGCACAAAGGTCTCCGATGTAAATAAGGTCATCAAGCAGCACGGCGACATGAAGAAGATGATGAAAATGATGAAAAAGAGGGGCGGTATGAATCCCCTGTCTATGCTTAAGTAAGGGGCTAGTCTCAATAATTATTTGTTTTAGTGTTTTGCGGCACTAGATTTATAGAGAGCATGATTATTTAATAAGTACAAGTTTTTTTATATTACAAAACTAAAAAGAGAAATAAGGAGTTTAAAAGTACATGAAAGTCAAGATTAGACTATCAAGACAGGGACGCAAAAAGAGTCCTTTCTATCGTATTGTTGTTGCAGATTCTTCCAGCCCAAGGGATGGAAGATTTATTGAAGTGGTTGGCACCTACGACCCGCTTCAAGACCCTGCAGTTGTAACATTAAAGGAAGATAGAATAAAAGAATGGATGAGTAAGGGTGCATTGCCAACAGATACGGTTAGGTCGCTTTTTAAAAAAGCCGGGCTAAAGCCGGAAGGTAGTAAAGCTGCTTAATAGTTTTTTGGTGCCACTGTTGCAGATATAAGCAGAGTAGTTAGGGTAGAATGGAAGTCAAACATTATTGTCTCAGCTAAGAGATAAGGAGGTAGAAACATGGATGACTTGAGGGAGCTAATATATGTAATAACTAAGGCGCTTGTTGACTCACCGGATGATGTAAAGGTAGAAGAAGTTGTAGGAGAGAAGACAACAGTTATTGAGTTGTCTGTTGCCAAAGAAGACCTGGGTAAAGTAATTGGCAAACAGGGCCGCACAGCAAGGTCGCTTAGGACAATTTTAACAGCAGCATCAACTAAGTTAAACAGAAGGTCGGTTTTAGAGATAATTGAGTAAGAGAATTAAAGTAGGAAAGATTAGCGGAGTACATGGATTAAAAGGTGATGTTAAAGTTACATCCTATTCCGGTGTAGATGACCTTATAGATATATTTGAAGGCCACTCTAAAGGGGGACTAGATGTTTTTTTAATACCTTCGTCAAAGAAGACCGACTTTAAAGAGAAAGTTTTTAAAATAGAGTCTTTTAAGAAACACCAGTCTGTAGTACTTGTTAAGTTTGTTGGTGTGATTGATAGAGACGGTAGTGAAGCCCTAAAGGGTATGGAGCTTGAAGTCCTAAGAGATAAACTTCCAAACCTTTCTGAAGGTGAGTTCTACCTTCACGACCTGGTTGGGCTAGAAGCAATAGGTCAAGATGGAGAGAGTTTTGGTAAGCTCAAAGATATAATAAACGCCGGAGCGGGGGATGTTTACATAATAGAGGGCGGCCCCGGCGGCGAGATACTGCTTCCTGCAAACGAGGAAACAGTTTTAGAGATTAATATTAAAGAAGGTTTTATAAAGGTAAGAATCCCTGATGGACTTATACCTGAACCTGATAGTGATACAGTTTAGATTATTATTTTAAATTATAAAGCAAGTACTTCGAAAAAATTGAAATGAAATTTAATATACTAACCCTTTTCCCGGAATACTTTGAGTCGCCACTGAAGGTAAGCCTTATTGGCAAGGCAATAGACTCGGGGTTAGTAGAAGTAGATAGTGTTAATATAAGAGACTTTACAGATATTGAGGACAAACATTCCAATGTAGATGACAGCCCTTACGGGGGCGGTGTGGGAATGGTTTTAAAAGCCGCCCCTGTGGTTAGAGCTATAGAGTCAGTAGCAGGTGACGATGCTAGTAGGGGCGAAAGCAGGTTGAAAACTAAAGTAGTTTTGCTTACGCCGCAGGGAAAGCCATTTAACCAAAAGATGGCAAAGGAATTTGCTGACCTTGACCGCTTAGTTCTGGTTTGCGGCCGTTATGAAGGTTTTGATGAACGAATTAGAGAGTTTGTAGATATGGAAGTATCCCTGGGCGACTTTGTTTTAACGGGGGGAGAGGCTGCGGCTCTTAGCATAGTAGACGCAGTGGCAAGACTTAAAGAGGGAGTCCTTGGAAAGAGTGAGTCCCTAAGGGGAGAGAGTTTTGCCGGCGGTGGCAGCGAAGACGATGACGCCGGTTTAGAAGGATTACTTGAGTATCCCCAGTACACCAGGCCGGAAGATTTTAGAGGTTTGAAGGTGCCGGAGGTTTTAACCTCAGGTAACCACAAAGATATTGAAAAGTGGCGTAGAATAGAAAGTTTAAAAAGAACTTTTCTAAGAAGACCAGACCTCATAGAGAAAGCAGAAGCTAACCTTTCTGATGAAGATAAAAAGATTTTAAAAGAAATTAAAAAATAAAAACCAAAAATTTATAGTTTTATATATGAAGGAGGAAGTAAGAAATGGGAGTTATAGCAGAAATAGAAAGAAAACAACTCAGGAGGGACTTGCCGGATTTTCGCCCAGGCGATACTGTGACAGTTAATGTTAAGATTAAAGAGGGAAACAAAGAGAGGGTGCAGGCATTTGCAGGTACTGTCATCAAGATGAAAGGCGGAGGAGTCAACAGGACTTTTACCGTTAGAAAGATTTCTTATGGCGTTGGAGTAGAGAGGGTATTCCCGCTCCATTCACCAACTATAGAGTCTATTCAGATTAAGACTAAAGGTAAAGTCAGAAGAGCTAAACTTTACTACCTAAGAGACCTAAAAGGTAAGGCTGCAAGAATTAAAACAAAACGCTTTTAATTAGTAGTTTTATATAGTTTTCACAAAAAAGGGGTGCATAGAAATATGCACCCCTTTTTGTGTCTGCAAGCGTCCCGCGTAGCAGTCACTGCTTGACCGGATTAAAGGTAGTTTAATATCAATGGTTAAGAACGGTAAGTTTATTGCGTGGTGTGTAGAAATGGGTCTAGTCACGGCAATAGCTGGGCAAGCTGTCACGCTACGTATATAGTGGGTTTGTAAGGATAATAAGTTTTAAAATTTTGATAGATAAGTTGACTGCATGGTGTACCTGTAAATTGGGTCCAGCGTCACGCTGGGTGGATTAGGATTGTGTTTTGTGCTCTTATCTGGTCTAATTTACAGTAATGGAAAAGCTCAATCTGACATCCTATGAATTGGACTGCTTTACTGACGGTTTGGAGCTGGTAGCAGGGGTAGATGAAGCAGGGAGGGGCCCTCTTGCGGGACCTGTCACTGCGGCTGCAGTTATTTTCTCTATCGATGATATAAAATCAAAAGAGCTTAATTTTCTCGGTATAAATGATTCAAAAAAACTAAGTGAAAAGAAAAGAGATTTACTGGCAAAGGAGATTTTTTCTCACTCATTGTCAGTTGGAGTGGGGGTAGTTTGGCCAAAGGTTATTGATGAGATTAATATTCTGGCCGCATCTCAAAGGGCTATGGATATAGCAGTTAGAAATTTATCTGTCAAGCCTGATAAGATTTTGGTAGATGGTCCTTTTATTTTAAAAACTTTAGATATATCGCAAGAAGCGATTAAGGGCGGCGATGGGAAGAGCATATCTATTGCAGCTGCCAGTATTATTGCAAAAACCACCAGAGATTTAATTATGAAGTCTTATGATTTTATCTATCCCGAATATGGTTTTGGCAGGCATAAGGGTTATGGAACCAAGGTGCACAGGGAAGCTATTAAAATACACGGCGCCACTCCTATACATAGAAGAAGTTTTAGCTGGGGGCTGTGATAAATATGTTTGATGGGATAAAAAACTTTTTTGGATTATCGGGCGGAAATAAAGATACCGGCTCTTTGGGCGAAAATGAATCAGTAAGGTATTTAAAAAGTAATGGTTATAAAATAATTGATAGAAATTTTTCTTCTAAGGCAGGGGAGATTGATGTTATTGCTACCGACAGTGAGGTTTTGGTTTTTGTAGAAGTTAAGACCCGCAGTTCGACAAGTCATGGCAGGGCATCTGAATTTGTAGATATTAATAAACAAAGAAGGATTATAAAAACTGCTCAGTTGTATCTTGTCAAAAAATATGGCAATGAAGTACCGGAGGTAAGGTTTGATATAGTAGAAGTCTATCTTAAAGACGGGGTTTTTAGTTGCGAACTTATAAAGGATGCCTTCTCTGCCACTTGGTAGCAAAGGTCCCGTTTGATCGAGTTAAGGGTGATTTATTATCAATGTTTAGATTAATAGGTTAACTGCCCGATGCCCCGGAAATCGAGTGCAGGTGTCACACCTGCCTAGCGGTCGTAGATGCCTTTTTCTTCGTAAGGGGAGTCATCGACTATGGGGACAGCCGTTGGTATTTCTTTGCCTCCAGATTCTTCTCTAAGCGTAGTGTTTAGACCTTCCATTAGAATTTTTTTATGTGCCTTTAGTTTTTTGAAAATAATTTTAAGTTCTTTTTCATCTATTCCCTTTTGCGTCCTAATTAAAACTTTCTGTTTTTTGTAGTAGTCTTCTACTACTTCTTTTAGGTGGCGGCTTCTATTGGCCCCTGAGGCTTCGAAACTCCTTATTTGTTTGATTCTCCCTCTGTATTCACTTAGTACTTTGTCTGTTTTGTGAGAAAGTTGGAGTTTTCCTTTTTTGCCTAGTGCTGTTGTGGTAAGATTCTTAGACTCATTGGCAAGGGACTCTATTGCCTTCAGGGCTTTGTCCGTACCATCGGCCTGTGCCATGTTAGGACTGCAGGTAGAGTACACCACTAATAATATTAGTATTAATAATCTCATAGGTATGATTATATAATTTTTATATGGCAAAAACTACATTTATAATTATAGATGCAATGGCCTGTCTTTACAGGGCTTTTTATGCGATTCCTCTCTTTACTACCTCCGGGGGGCTTCCCACTAATGCTGTATACGGTTATATGCAGACTTTAAAGAAGATTAAGGACTCTTACAAGCCTGACTATATGGTTGTGGCATTTGACATGAAGGGGCCGACATTTCGCCATGAAATGTATGAGGAGTATAAAGCAGACCGTCCCGAGATGCCCGATGACCTGAGTCAGCAAATTCCCTATATTAAGGACATGACCAAGGCCCTTAACATGACCATTTTGGAGAAGAAGGGTTTTGAAGCTGACGATATTATCGGGACACTTGTAGATAAGTACAGCTCAAAAGACATGAAGATGCTTATTGTAACAGGTGATAAGGACATGTATCAGCTTGTTGATGACAATACTTTTATATTGGACTATGCAAAGGACAAGGAAAACGGCTCGGAGTTCGCCTTAGAGAAGTTCGGAGTGCGCCCTGATCAAATTATAGACCTCCTTTCTCTTGCAGGGGATAGCTCAGACGGTATTCCGGGCGTCCCCGGGGTGGGAGTTAAGACTGCTGCAAAGCTTTTAAAGGAATATGACAGCTTTGATGGGATTTATAAAAATGTAGAAGAGATAAAGGGCAAAAAACTTAAGGCAAACCTTATAGAGTTCAAAGAACAGGCAGAGTTCTCAAAGGAGTTGGCAACGATACATCTTGGTGTCCCGCTAAAAGGCGGACTTAAGGATTATCTGTCTAAGGATTTTGATTTAAAAACTTTAAAACCTCTTTTGATGGAGTTAGAGTTTTATAAATTTTTAAAAGAAATTGATCCTAACATAAATGATTCTGGCGAAAGCAGTCCTGCAAAAGTTGTAGACAGTGAGTCAGGCCTGAAATCATTAGTCGCAGATATAAAGAAAACTGGAAAGATGGGCATAGTAGGCGAGTTTGACGGTAGCGGTATTAGGTGCATTGCATCGGCTCTTGCCGTAACTAGCGGCAAGGGTAGGGGCAATTTTGTTCCTTTTTTTGAAGTCATGTCTGCCGGACTTTCTGAAGGGGCTGTACTTAGCAAGTTTAAAGATATTATAGAAGATGAGAAAATTAAAAAAACATCCAATGATGTAAAACAGTTATTAATCTATTTCAAAATGAGGGGATTAGAGCCTCGCGGCTTTACAAGCGACACAACTATTGCATCTTATGTAAATAATCCAAGCGGTAAACACGATTTGGAAACCCTGTCCCTGTCAATACTTGGAGAGGGGTTGGAGAATAAAAACTGCTTTACTCTGGATTTAAAAGAAGCATCTTTTATTGCCTGCAAAAAAGTTGAAGCAGTCGTGAAGATTGCAGCGAAACTGGAAAGTAAATTAAAAAAAGATAAACTTAAAAAACTCTATGATGAGATGGAGATGCCTCTCTCTGATGTTCTATGTGACATGGAGATTGAGGGTATAAAGGTAGATGGTGCAAAACTTAAAGTATTAAGTAGCGAGATGGCGAAGGAACTGGCTGATTTAGAGAAAAAGATTTATAAAGGAGCAGGGGAGGAGTTTAATATTAGCTCCCCCAAGCAGCTTTCCAGAGTGCTGTTTGAAAGCCTCGGCCTAACTCCTATTAAAAAAACAAAAACAGGTTTTTCTACAGATGAAAGTGTGTTAACCGCCTTGGCAGAGGAGCATGAAATACCGGAGATGATTTTGCAATACAGGCAAGTTGCAAAATTAAAAAGCACCTATGTTGATGGTATCGGTAGTTTGATTGATGAACCTACCGGAAGGGTGCACGGGGCTTTAAATCAAACGGTTACGGCAACCGGCAGGCTATCTAGCTCAAAACCTAATCTTCAAAATATTCCCATTGGAGGAGGCAGCGCCGAGAAAATCCGCCAGGCTTTTGTAGCTAAAAAGGGATGTGAGTTTTTCAGTGCAGATTACTCTCAGATTGAACTGCGCCTCGTTGCTCACCTCTCGGGAGATAAGACTTTAATTAATTCATTTAAAAATAATGAAGACATTCATGCAAGAACGGCAAGTGAAGTTTTTGAAGTAGATTTAGGCAGTGTAACAAAAGACCAGAGAAGAAGGGCGAAGGCAATTAACTTTGGAATCCTTTACGGCATGGGAGCTTACGGGTTATCTAAAGAACTTAATATTCCTGTTTATGAGGCAGGGGAATATATAGACTTATATTTTGAGCACTACCCAAAGGTGGAGAAGTTTTTATCCAAGGTTATAGAAGATGCCAGGTCGACAGGGTTTACTGAGACCCTTTACGGCAGAAGGCGGTACCTGCCTGAGTTAAATAGTGCTAATGATGCAACCGTCAAATTTGGAGAGAGGATGGCTGTGAACGCTCCTCTGCAGGGGGCAGCTGCCGATATTGTAAAAGATGTCATGATAAAGATTCAAAAGAGGCTTAAAGCAGGCGGTTTTAAGTCAAAAATGCTCCTGCAAATACATGATGAACTGCTTTTTGAAGTCACCCCTGATGAAAAAGATGAGATTTATTCAATAGTTAAGGAAGAAATGGAAGGCATCATTAATTTAAAGGTTCCCCTTACGGTGAACACAAAGCTGGGCAAAAACTGGGCTTTGGCTTAATATATCTGCCCACCTCATAAATGCCGCTACGCAGCGAATAGCCTTGAATCACCTTGACTTTGGGCACTATTATAGTTAGTATTACTGGATAGTAAACATCACGAACCCCATGGCTTTTAAGTCATCCATGTTACCTGCAGAGGTAGATTCTTGTTTGGTTATTTTTAAAATTAAAATAAATTTTGTAGTAAATTCAAGTACTTATGAAAACTATTAATAGAAAAATAAGGCCTTTTACAACCGGAGAAGTGGCATCTATGTGCCATGTGACAATTAATGCCGTCAAAAAGTGGATTGCTTCCGGCAAATTAAATGCTTTTAGAACACCGGGCGGTCATTTTCGTATTGATAAAGTGGATTTCCAGAGTTTTATTGATAAGTACAAGTTTAACGATAATATTGAGATAGCTGCAACAAATAATAAGGTACTTATTGTTGATGACGAGCCTAATGTTTTGGAATATATTAAGGACGCATTAGAGGCGTCTGAGAGAGATTATGAAATTGAGACTGCTGTAGACGGTTACGATGCTCTTATTAAGGTAGGGGAGTTCACACCTGACCTTCTTATAATAGATATTAGAATGCCGAGACTTGATGGAATTGAAGTTTGCAAAAGGCTTAAGAGTAACAAGCAGACAAGGGATATGAAGATTCTGGCAGTAACTGCTTTTGGCGCTGATGATATGAATAGTATAATCAGAGCCGGAGCTGATAAATGTTTACCTAAACCACTAAAAACTTCTGAGCTGCAAAATAATGTAGTCAGGCTTCTAAAACAAAATCAGTAATTCTTTGATTTTAAAAATAGCATGTAAACCCTTTAACTTTTAAAGAGTAGGGCTCATGAGTACTATTTCCGGTAAAACCAGTATTACTTCCAAGTTTTATATTTTCCTATCTATAGTTCTGACTATAGCCATAATAGATACCTTTGTGCTTGCAGAAAAATTTCAAAATGGTTCGGAATATAGAAATTTTTCCAGTCATGTATCGTCAATAGAAACTGAAGTCCTGAAGTTAGAGGCTTATATTGATGTTTACCTTGCTGCCATAAATGTTCCCGGTTACACCACTGAAGAGGTTTCAGAGGAGATTAAAGAGCAGTCTTATATTTTATCAAAGCTCATTGACGGCTTGTTCGACGATATATATGCCGGGGTAGTGGATAGCAATATGTCTGTTGCAGCTGCTGTTAAAGAGATAGATATTAAATGGAATATGGTAGATGAAGCACTGCTGCTTTTTTATGGCGCCCTGACAAAGGACGATACATATCTTATTCATAATGAGATTGATATGAATACAAGTTTAATGAGTGATGAGTTAACAATTCTTGCTTTGACCCTTGAAGACCTTGGGACTGAGTCTTCTCAAAGCGGCACCAGGTGGCTGGTGTTTACTCTCTGTTC
>CBDUXU010000024.1:0-20346 GCA_965371285.1 uncultured bacterium
CGAAAAGCTTTAAATACTTTCCCTAAAAGCCCTTTTTTCTTTGTCACTTTGTTTTTCTCGTTAGAAGAGTTGTCATATTTGTTTTTGTAAAGCTCCATTCTTTCGTCTAAGCTTTTTCTCTCTCCTGCCGGTTTTTTATTCTGGTCAGTTTTTTTATAGGGTTTCGAGGGCCTGCTTTTGTCGGCACTTCCGGATTTTGAATATTTACTGGTTTTAAATGGTTTTTTTGGTTTGTTGTCACCGGTTTTTTTGTCTTCTCTATGAGGCTGGTCGGTTTTCAGGTCACTAGTTTCCGGTTGTTCGGTTTTAGTTTTAAATGGTGGTTTTTTGTCACTTTTTTTATCAAAAGTGCGTTTTGGCCTGGTGCCCGGTTTATTGGAAGAAGTTTTTTTGTAAGGTTTTTTGCCTCTGCCGCTTCTATCGGGGCTGCTGCTTTTTTGCCTCTTTGCCACAAACCTGCCGGACGAGTCTTTTATGATTTCATCATCTTCGAGCCATTCTTTTTCCAGTTTTTTTTCAATAAATTTTTCTATTTCAGGCAGGTTGGTTACATGGTCTTCGCATCCAAGACTATAAGCTACCCCTGTGGCTCCGGCTCTTGCAGTCCTGCCGATCCTGTGTACATAGTTTGCAGCATCTTCGGGCAGGTCATAGTTTATAACATGGCTTACATCATTAATATGTAGTCCGCGAGCCGCAACATCGGTTGCTACTAAAACATTTATTGTTCCGGCTTTTATGCCTTCTATTGTTTTTTGTCTTTTTGATTGGCTGACATCACCGGTAAGGGCAGTTGCTTTGACGTCATTTTTGTTTAGTTTCCACTCTAACATTTCTGCGGTTCTTGTCATGTTAGTGAAGACAATAACTCTCGCCATTTCGTCTCTTTTAAGAAGGGTCAGGAGGTAGGAAACTTTTTCGTCATTTGCACAAAAAATAATTTTTTGGGTAATACTGTCAACGGTAATTTGCTCAGGGTCAATCTCAAGAGTTACATGGTCTTTTTTCATGTAAATAGAAGCTAACCGCCTGACATTAAAGTCAATAGTTGCGGAGAAGAGAAGGGTTTGCCTTTCCCTGTTTTTAGGCAGTTTGTTTGCAATGTACCTTACATCGGGGGCAAAACCCATGTCAAACATTCTGTCCGCCTCGTCTACTACAAATGTGTCTATTGTATCAAAGTTGAGTGCCTTAGATTTAAAGAGGTCGATTAGTCTCCCCGGTGTTGCTACAATTATTTCAGCACCTTCGGAGATTTCTTTTTTTTGTTTTTCATAATCTACTCCGCCGTATACTACAACAGGTTTTACAGATGTATGTTTGGCAAGCATTTCCGCTTCTTTGGAAATTTGCACTGCCAGTTCTCTGGTAGGGGCTAAAATAAGCGCTCTGGGGGACTTAATATCCCTTTCGGATTTGAGGATATTATTTAGTATAGTAATGAGAAAAACTGCAGTTTTCCCCGTACCGGTTTGGCTTTGAGCAATAGAATCCATGCCTGCCAACGTTTCCGGAAGGGATTGCTCCTGAATAGGAGTACACCTCTCGAAGCCTGCGTCATTAATCGCTTTTAATATGTCGTTGTTTATATCTAAACTGTCAAATTTCATTAGTGAGCTTGTCTCGTAAATAGGGCTATATATATAAGTAAACAGTAGTATTGGTAAACTTTAGCCCAAAATATAAGTTAGTACATAATACGCATAAAGTCGCAGTTTTGCAAGTTAAATTAAGTATTTTGCACTTATTTTACTTATTCGTCAGTATTTTCGTAATTTTTATCCCCTTTAAGTATTGCATCTTTATGGCCCGGGTAGTGTTCTTCTATGCAGACAGGGCATACTCCGTGGGAGAAAGTGGCATCGCTATGTTCCATGATGTATTTTTCCATTTCGTCCCAACTTTCTTCATCATTCCTGATTTTATGGCAGTGCATACATACCGGTATAACACCTTGAAGTTGTTTTACGTGGTCGAGAGATTCCTGCAGCTCATTTACCTTATTTTTTAAAGATTCCTGCAGGGTAACTATTCTCTCTGCAGCTTTAACCCTGGCATGGAGCTCATCATTGAAAAAAGGTTTTTTGATATAAGCATCTGCGCCGGAGGAGAGGCCTTCTATAATGTCCTCCTGCAGGTCTTTGCTGGTGAGCATTATCAAATGAGGGGGGTTGTCAGAGTTGGTTGCTTTTATTTTTTTGCAAAGCTCCAGGCCGCTAAGCCCCGGCATCATCCAGTCAATTATGGCTACTCCCGGATGTTTGTCCCCGCTTAAGGCTTCAAATGCCTGGTCTCCGTTTTCTACCGCCTCTACATCGTAACCCCATTTGTTTAGTGAGGCTTCCAGTGTTTTTCTTGTTATTGAATCATCATCTGCAATCAGTACTTTCATTAGTTGTTCTCCTTTGTAAATACAATGAGCTCATTTCTAAGTGTTGTTACCAAGCCTGAAAGCTCAGAGTATATTTTTTTTGTGTTTTTTATTTGATTTTTTCTGGCAAGTCCTTCAATAGAATTTGCCAATGTTTCAGCTTCAGTGTTTCCAAAAAAAGCAAGGCGACCTTTTATAAAGTGTGCATGTTTTTCTGCAGCGCCAAAATCTTTTTTATTAATTGCCTTTTCTAAACCCTCCATTGTGACCGGTGATTCATTTATGAAAATATCAGATACTTCACCCAGTAGTTTGGAATCCCCGCCCGTTTTCTCTAAAACTTCTTTTTTGTTGAATGCGGGGTGTGTGGTTTCGGCTGGTTTTATCTGTGGTGCTTTTTTTTGTTTTCTTCTTGAATAAAGTTCTAAAATGTTTAAAAGTTTGTTTTGGTCAATTGGTTTGGTAAGGTAATCATCCATGCCTGAGTCCAGGCATAGCTGGCGGTCTTCTGCCTGAGTAAAAGCAGTGAGGGCAATTATGGGAGTTTTTTTATTGTCAGTTGTTTCGGAAGAGGTTTCAATTTTTCTTATTTCTTTAGTGGCGTCAAAACCATCCATCTCCGGCATACTTACATCCATTAAAATAATGTCAGGGTTTTTATGAGTAAAACACTCTAATGCTTCTCTTCCGTTTGTTGCAGTTGTAACATTGTAACCGTTATTTTCTAATACTTTTTTGGCAAAAAGGCGGCTTATTTCATCATCCTCAACCAAAAGTATGTTTTTGTTTGTTTTTAGTTTTATAGGTTTATTATTTTTAGTTGTTGTTCTTATATTAAAACCGCTTGTAAGAGATGTTAATTTATCATAAAGTTTGTGTTCAGACAGGGGTTTAGTCAAAATGTTATTTACTCCCATTTCCTTGGCAAGGCTCACTGCCTGTTCACTCTTGTTTGGAGGTGTAAGGAGCAGGATTTTAGCAGGGTCACAGATTGACCTAATTTTTTTCAAAAGGACAGGCCCAAAACCGTTCTCCGGCAGGTAATCCACTATTACAACATCATAATTTTCACCTTTTTTTATTTTTTCAAAAGCCTTAAGAGAATCACTTGCAGAGGTGGTTTTAATTTCAGCTGTTTTTAAGTAGTTATCAAGTACTTCGTTAATTTTTTTGTTGGGCCCCAGTATTAAAACTTTTTTGTTTTTTAGGTTATCATAGTCCGAGGCAGTTGTTGCCCCGTCGGTTACCATAAACCTGCCTGTGAAAGAGAAGGTACTCCCCTGTCCCGCCCTGCTTGTTACATTTATTTTTCCGCCCATCAGTTCTACTATATTCCTGGAAATATCCAGCCCCAGCCCCGTGCCGCCGAATTTTCTTGTTGTTGAAGAGTCGGCTTGAGAAAATTTTTCGAAGATAGAATTAATTTTATCTTTTTCTATGCCTATGCCACTGTCTTTTATAGTGAAAAGAATTTTCAGTTCTCCGCTGTTTATATATTCAGGGGTCGCCATGAGGTCCACTTCCCCTTTTTCCGTAAATTTGATTGCGTTACCAATAAGGTTCATGAGTACTTGTTTTAGCCTTAGTCCATCTCCCTTAATTTTTTTAGGCAGCGGACTTTTGATGTTGCTCAGGAATTCAATGTTTTTTGAAAAAGCTTTTATAGATAGGACCCTGCAGACTTCGTCAATTAGTTCAGTGGGGTCGAAACTGGCGCTGTCCAGGGTGAGCTTGCCTGCCTCTATTTTGGATATATCCAGTATGTCGCTGATTATTTCTAATAATGTTTTCCCTGAGGAGTTAAGTCCCTCTATATATTCTTTTTGCATATCAGAGAGGTTTGTTTGTTCCAATAGGCTTGTCATTCCTAAAATTGCATTCATAGGGGTTCTAAGTTCATGGCTCATAGAGGCAATAAACTCGCTTTTGGTTTTATTGGCTGCCTCTGCTAATTCTTTTGAATGAATAAGTTCTTCATTAATTCTTTTTTCTTCTGTAATGTCGCTAACAACACCAATCATCCTGTAGGGCCTGTTTTTGTTGTCATAAAAAACTTCACCTGTTTCATGTACAATGCGAACCTCCCCATCAGGCCTTATTACCCTATGTTCAATATTGTATTCTTCTCCCTCGCCTGTTGCTTTGTTTACACTATTTACAACAAGTTTTCTGTCGTCAGGGTGGACTGCTTCAAGAAATGCTTCATAAGTGGCAGGAAAACTTTGAGGCGAGATGCCGAAAATCCTGTATATTTCATCAGACCATAAGAGTTTGCCTGAATGCATGTCCCAGTCCCAACTGCCTATGTGGGCAATTTCCTGGGCCGTCATTAGGCGAGCTTCGCTCTCTTTTAGTGCCTGACTTGCCAGTTTTTTTTCTGTTATATCAAAAAAGGTGACAACAGCGCCGGAGACTATTCCATCTGTGTCAATTACATGAGACCAGAACTCTACGGGAAAAGAAGTGCCGTCTTTTTTCCATAAAACTTCCAGGTCGGAATAGAAGTCCCTGTTTTCTTTATAAGCTTTATATATCGTACACTCATCGACTGGGTAGGGTGAGCCGTCATTTTTTTTATGGTGAATAAGAGAGTGCATGTTTTTACCAATAAACTCATTAGGTGAGTCGTAACCTAAGATTTGGGCGCATACATTGTTGGCAAAGGTGCAGTTGCCGGAAATATCAATACCATATATTGCCTCAGCAGTAGAGTTAAGCAGCAGTTCTATTTGTTCCCGGCTGCTTGTCAGCATTTCTTCTGTCTGCGCTCTCTCTAGTACCTCCCTGCTAAGTATCTTATTAATATTTTCGGTTTCATTGTTTTTGCTTATAATAGTTAGGGTTAAAATAATAAACAGTATTGCAGAGGCAGAAAAAGAAAAAATTAAAACATTTTTTATTTCAGTGTAAGACCCAAAGGCCTCATTATAGCCCACCTCTGTTGCAAGACCAAAACCGTAAGTCTTATCCCACAGCCATGCCCCTACAACATCTACACCAAGGTAGTTTCTATAACCGTCAACATCAATACTGCTGCTGCCTTTTAATGCGTTATTTGCCATTTTTGTAAATGGCATAGTTTCCCGGTTTTTTGGTTTATACCCTTTGACCATGTCGCCGCCCGGGTCCTTTATGCTGACATTAAGTATCCCCCTCTGGGATGGTTCAATAATTCCTGCTTTTATTAATTGCTTGTCAAACTTGCTTTCCGTTATAAGAAGACCTTCTTTATTGAAGAGGTAGGACTCTCCCGTAGAACCTTTTCCGGCTATTTCTGTTATGCCGGTGAAGTTTACTGTAGGGTTGACTCTTACTAAAAAGGCGGCAATAATATTTTCCTTTTCATCAGTTATAGGTACTCCCAGAAACATTGTTGGTTCACTGAGGCTTAGTTTGCCTGTTTTATCCGGCAAGGGTACATCGGTTTTTAAAGGTAGTATGAGTTCCCTTTGACCGGCAAAAATATTTTTCAGGTAATTTTTGTGTTCCGACAGCAGGTTTTTTACTCCTACGTTATTGTCTCTCATTGATGCAATATTTATATGGTCCCCAGGAGATACAACAAAAAATCCCAGGTGGTGGTCGTCTTCAAGGTAGTGGCCAAAAGTGCGTCGCAGGTTGGCAAGCTCCGGACTTTCTAAAATCGCTTTTTTGTTATGTTTTATTTTTAAAAGATTGTTAATTTCAGATATTATTTCAGAATAATGAGTTACCTGGTGTGCGTGTTTTAGGCTGGAGTCTGCCCAGTTAGTAATAGATGTGTGGTTTGTGTTTAAGACGCTGGTAAGGTTATTTTTTATTTCTTTTGTTATTTGAGTTTTAATAACAGTTAGGGAACTGATAAAAACAAGTGCAATGGTGGCAAGAAAAACCAGTCCGATAATTATGCTGTTTTTTGCAAACTTATTTTCAATAGAATCTGTTTTTTTGCTGAGGCTCATCATAACTGTACCATATAACTATGAAGGCTCTTATTTTAGGGCGAGCTTTGTCATTAAGAATGGCATTAACATTATTTTGTAAAATAAGGATTTTTATGCTTTAAACTAATGAAAAACTCTCCTGGGGCAGCATTACTTGTTGTTTGTTAAAAATGAAATTTCAATAAAACCTTTAATTTTCAAATAGTTAGCCTATATACCAAAAAGTCGCTCCTATAGCCTTCTATCAAATACTTCGTCACTTTAGTTAAAAACTTTAACTTTTTTAAACTATTATCGCTATTTAATGGCCTTCATAAAGCCTCTGGAAATCATCATTAAGGCGAGTTAGTATCTTGGCCCTTTTTAACTTTAATGTAGGGGTTATTAGCCCTTCTTCCACTGTCCACGAATCGGTGTAAACGGCACATCTCCTGATTCTGGCATAACCGGGGAACCTGTGCATAAGGGTATCTATTTTATCAACAAAAAAATTCTCTAAATCTTTGTTTAATAAAATATCAGCGTTTAGCTCTAAATCCAGTTTTTTTGTTATCTTTTTAAGGTTTTTTTCAGTTATAACAATAAATGCAGTTATAAATGGTTTTGCTTCTCCTGCTACCATAACCTGCTCTATTAGCGGGTCGTTTTCTATGGCGTTTTCAATGTCCGCAGGAGGGACTTTTTCTCCATTAGCTAGTACTATAATCTCTTTAATGCGTCCTACTATCTTTATGTGGCCGTTTTTTATTTCTGCTTTATCTCCTGTATGAAGCCAACCCTCACTGTCTATAGTATCATCAGTTGCTTGTTTGTTGTTCCAGTAACCGAGCATTAAGCCGTGGCCTTTAACCAAAAGTTCACCATTTTCACCAGTTTTAACCTGGACACCTTTAATAGGCCCGCCTACTGTTTTTGGGTCGTTGTCCCCGGCGGGGTTTACAGAGATAATGGGGCTTGTTTCTGTCAAGCCGTATCCCTGAATAATATTTATACCAAGGCTTAAAAACATTTTTGCTACGTTATAGGAGAGTGCTGCACCGCCGCTTATGGTTAACCGAAGTTTGCCGCCGAGTTTTGCCCGAATTTTTTTTGCTACAATTTTATTTAGCAGCGGCCAAAGAACAAGAGAAGGGTGCCATGGAGTTATGCCCTGTGAGTATTTAAACCTCTTCCACCCTACAAAAAGAGTGAGGGCAAAAAGTTTTTTTACTATTGCCGGACTATCTTCCATTTTTGAATTTACGGCGCCATAGATTCTTTCAAAAAACCTGGGCACAGCTAACATAACAGTTGGAGATGTCCTCTCAATGTCTTCGGCTATTTTATGTTTAGACCTGGAGAAGGTTACACTTGAACCTGCCATCATAGAGAGGTAATATCCTGCCGTTCTCTCA
This sequence comes from uncultured bacterium, assembly GCA_965371285.1. Lineage (GTDB taxonomy): Bacteria > Desulfobacterota > GWC2-55-46 > GWC2-55-46 > DRQE01 > CBDUXU01. Next base: position 7,689 of record CBDUXU010000024.1, read on the forward strand.
AAGGTGTGGGAGAGGGGAAGGAAAGAAAAAAACCTGTCTTCTCTGTAACAGGGGACAGTCAGGAGGCCGTTGTAGGCATTTTGCAGGATGTTATCATGGCTAAGCATAACCCCTTTTGGATTACCGGTGGTGCCGGATGTATATACAATAGTTGCAAGTTTGCTGCCGTCAAGCAATTCTTTTTTAAGCTCTCCTTTTTCCGGTAGTGAGGACTTAATACCTTTAAGTATTCCCTCTTCCTCATGGGAGTTTATACTTACAATTCTTTTAAGATTCCAGGGATAACCTTTTACTTTTTTTAGTTCATTCCATTGGTCATAATTTTCTAACATTAAAAACTTAGCCTTAGAATCTTCAATAATGTAGGCAACATTTTCTGCCCTGTCGTCAAAATAAAGGGGCACTACAATTAGTCCCAATCCGTGGGAGGCCAGGTCTGATGCGACCCACTCAACACAGTTTCTTGACCACAGGGCGACGGAGTCGCCTTTTTCCAAGGACGCAACAGAGTTGCCCTTTTCCAGCGTGCCGGTTTCATCTCCCCCCGTCAAGCCTCCATCTTCTAACATAGAAGTCCACCTACCTACCAGCCCTGCCATGTCAGTCCATGATAGTGTAGTCCAATTTTTTGTTTTTAAATCGAGGTAAGTGTAGGCCGGATCAGGTCCGGACCTTTTAACTCTCTCAAGAAAAAGCCCGTAAAGAGTTTTAGCCTCGTTGGGGTTAATAAGGTCAGGGGGATTAATAAGGTCTGGGGTTTGTGAGTTAGGTTTTTCCATAATTCACCAAGTGTAAAAAATTTTTATTTTAAGAGGTCTAGCCCGCTGCTTGGATGGAACCTTTTGCCGTATATTTTTTCTAATTTTTTAAGTTTGTCTATAGCAGCTTCTGCGCCAAAAGATTTTAAATAATTGAGAGGGCCGCCTGTGAAGGGGGCAAAACCTGTGCCAAAAACCATTCCCCCGTCTATTAAATCCGAATCCTGGGCAACATTATCGGCGAGGCAGTGAGCAGATTCGTTTATTATACTAAAAATTAACCTGTCACCAATGACTTGGTCGGGGCGGCCGGTTTTTCTAAGAAGTTCTATGGCCTGGGAATTTTTATATTTATAATAACCACGACCTGTTTTGAGTCCCAGTTTACCTGCCCCTACTTTTGTTTTTAAACTCTCAGGGATTATTATTTCTAAGTCGCTGCCGCCGAGCCCATCAGCCAAAACCTCGGCAACATGGAGGCAGATATCCAGCCCCACTGTGTCGGCAAGGAGCACAGGCCCCATGGGCATTCCAAAATCCATTGCTGCCCTGTCTATCAGTGCAGGTTTTATTCCTTCGTCAACCATAGTTATTGCTTCCAGCAGGTATGGCATAAGTATCCTGTTAACCAAAAAACCGGGAGTTGACTTAACAGGGAGGGGGAGTTTACCTATAAAAGTTGTAAAGGCGGAGGCCTTTTCTATAACCTCTTCACTAGTCCCAGGGGATGCCACAATTTCCACAAGGGGCATCTTTGCGACAGGGTTAAAAAAATGTATTCCCACAAGGCGTGATTTATCTTCAAGCGCCTCTGCTATATCCTCTATAGGCAGGCTTGATGTGTTTGATGCAAGGACTGTTTCTCTTTTTGCAAGAGGTTCTATCAACTTAAATAATTCTCTCTTGGCCTCCAGATTTTCAAAAATTGCCTCTATAATAACATCTGCCGAGCCTATTCCAATTTTTCCCCCTACATCGGGAATAAGCCTGTCCATTGCGTCTGTTATATGTTTTTTATCTTTTAGTTTATGAGAGAAAAATTTATATGCCCTGGAAATTGCAGGGGCAATGAACTTTGCCTCCCTGTCTTGGAGGGTAACTCTCATGCCGTTTAAAACGCACCATGAGGCAATGTCTCCTCCCATAACTCCTGCTCCTATTACATGTACATGGCGAGGTTTAAAATTCGAGGCCTTTCCCAAACCTTTCATTCTTTCTCTTAAAAAGAAAAGTTTTATTAGGTTTTGCGCGCTACCTCCCAGTATAAGTCCGCTAACTGACTTGGCTTCTCTTTCCATGCGGCCGGGGCTGTCCAAACCGCTAGTTGCAATGTCTATTGCTTCGTGAGGGGCGGGGTAATGCCTAAAAGGTGCTCTCGCCTCGACCCTTTTATGGAGCGACTTTTTAACAAAAGACCTTATGACAGGTTTGTTTAAAAGTTTTTTCATAAAGGAAAGTTTTTTTCTTTTTGGCGGGACTTTAATACATTCAACAGCGGCTTTTTCCAGATGTCTAAGAGGAGTGGTGGCATCAACAAGGCCGATTTTTTTTGCCCATTTAACATTAATAATATGTCCGCTCAAAATAAGATTCATTGCAGCAGCTGTGCCTACTAACCTGGGCAGCCTAACAGTGCCGCCAAAGCCCGGGTGTATGCCCAGGAGCACCTCGGGGAGGCCCAGCTTTGTAGAGCTAGAATCCTCTGCAACTCTCCAGTCGCAAGCCAGGGCCAGCTCTAACCCGCCTCCCAGACAAAACCCGTGAATCATTGCAACTGTTGGAAAGGGAAGTGCTTCTATGGAGTCCATAACTGCTTGGCCATTTTTTATAAGAGTATAGGCGTCAGCTTCATTTTTAATTTTAGTAAATTCTTTTATGTCTGCTCCGGCTATGAAGCCGCTTTTTTTATCAGATAAAATAATAAGCCCCTTGGGAGTTAATACTTTTATATCTTCTATGGCGCGAGTTAGTTCTTCCAGTACATCTTTTGATAAAGAGTTTGCACTCTCATCCTTTTTATCAAAGTGGAGCCATACGATATTGGCCCCGTCCAGTTCTGCTCTCCAGTTATCTGACGAAAAAATGTTAGTCATTATTTACCTCTAAACTTTCCCCCACTGTTTCAATTAACACTGCCCCACCTTGGCCTCCGCCAATACAAAGTGTGGCTATACCTTTTGAGGAGTGATTTCTTTTTAATACATTTAAAAGGTGCAGGATTATTCTTGCTCCGCTTGCCCCTACCGGGTGACCCATGCTTACTCCACCTCCGTCAATATTAAGTATGGCGCGGTCAATTTTTCCAAGGGCTTTTTCTAAACCTAATTCTTTTTGACAGAACTCTTCATCTTCAAAGGCTTTTAGGCAGGATAGCACCTGGGCAGAGAAAGCTTCGTTAATTTCCCAATAGTTTATATCGCTTATTTTCAGGTTTTGAGCCTGGAGGAGTTTTGCCGTAGCATATACAGGTCCCAGCCCCATTTCACTTGGGTCAAGGCCTGCCCAATGGCAATCAGTTATTTTTCCTATTGGTTTTAAGTTGTGTTTTTTAACAGCCTCAATGCTGGCAAGAACCACCATGGCTGCCCCGTCTGTTACTTGAGCACTGTTTCCGGCAGTTACGATTCCATATTGCCTGTCAAAGACAGGCCTGAGGGTGGCAAGTTTTTCCATTTTAGAATCCCTGCGAAGGCCGTTATCCTCGTTATATATGTCGCCGTTTATATCAAAAAGAGTTTCCACCTCCCCGTCGAAGTACCCGTTGTCAGTAGCGTGGGCAAGTCTCTCGTGGCTTTCTATGGAAAAAGCGTCCATTTCCTCTCTCGTAATACCGAACCTCTTGGCAAGGATTTCCGCTGTTTGTCCCATAGACAGGCCAACTATCGGGTCTGTTAAACCCTTAAGAAGAGAGATGACGGGGGTTAAATCCGTGGGGCGAAGGCTTAGAAGTGTTTTAATGTGGGCAAAAACCCCTTTTGACCTGTGCCAGTCACTTAGCCATTCTACCATTGTGGTAGAAAGCGAAACCTGTGCGTGGCTCATGGCTTCTGTCCCTCCGGCTAAGACTAGGTCGCTCCTGCCGGACTTAATCGAAGTCATGGCGCTATCTAATGCCTGCATACCAGAGGCGCAGTTTCTCTGCACGGTCCAGGCAGGCACATTATGTCCGCACCCAAGCCTAAGGGAGACAACCCTTGCAATGTTTGCCTCATCGGGGCGGGGCATTACGCACCCTAGTATTACCTCGTCTAACTGGTTGGCTTCAAAGGGAAGGCCGGTTAGAAGACCTCTGGCGGCGTTAACTGCCAGGTCGGAGGCCCGAAAGTGACCGGGGCGATCCATAGCTTTTAAAAACGGTGTGCGTCGTCCATCGATTATATATACAGGTTTAGACATTAATGTTCTCCGTTAGTATTTCTGAATGTAAATTAAAATAAAATGCCACCGTAATAAAGAGCCTCAGGCTCACTGTTTTGGACATCAAAATTCCTTTATTGAGAGTTTATTTAAAAAAAAGTTTCTGTAGAAAACAGCCTATGGCTGCAAAAATCCTTTATCGTAAGTTTATTTTGAAAAAGCTCATTTGGAAAACAGCCCCTGGCTTTGTTTAAAACTATCTACCTTTATAACTTCTTCCCGGGCAGAGTTTGCCTCGTCTATTATTTTAACATCATTTTCAGTAATTATCTTTTTATCCAGGGCATCTTTTACCGAGTTTTTACCTTTTGCGATTAATTTATCTTTTACTGCTTTGTTTATTTTTGCTTCCACTTCTTCTGCTTTAATTACTTTAAGAAGGGCCAGCTCAAGGAGCCCTACAGGTTCTTCGTCGCTCGCTGGAATGTAAGTTCCCTCAGTGAGAGAGTCTCTTAGCTCTGAGGGGGTAAGTATAACAGATGCGGCGAGGTGGGCATCCTTATCTGAGGGAGCTTTAAAAACTCTTCCGTAAGGGAAGGTGTAAAATTTTAAAATGCATCCAATAAACCCGCCAAAGATAACCGGAAAATTGTCAAAAACTCCCATAAACGCTTCCTGGGCATTATATAAAGATCTCTTTAGTGCATACTCCATTAAATATTTTTCTTCTTTTTCTCTTTTCTCGCTATTACTTTCATATTTTTTTATTACGCTAGAGGCTAAATACATCTCACTAAGTACGTCACCGAGCCTGGCCGACAGCGCTTCTCTTCTTTTAAGTGACCCGCCAAGGAGGAACATGGAAATATCTGCCATGTAGGCAAGGGTGGAACTCAAACGAGTTAACTGTCTTATGTAAGGTTTTACCTCCGGTGATACTTTTGCCTTACCTGCGCAAACAAACCTCGCGCAGGTGAGAGCCATGGCAGCGGTTCTTACTTTATTGGAAGCTGCAAAACCAATATGGGCGATGATTGCTTTATCAAACTTAACATTATCATCTTCTGCTACAGCCATCATCTCATTCAAGACAAAGGGGTGACACCTGATAGCTCCCTGTCCAAAAATAATCATAGACCTTGTTAGTATGTTTGCACCTTCTACTGTAATTCCAATGGGGATTGCTTCATAAACTTTTCCGATTAAGTTTCTGGGGCCGAGACAAATCCCTGCCCCTCCGATAACATCCATTGAGTTGTTAACTGTAACCCTTGCCATTTCCGTTAGGTGATACTTTGCAATGGCGCTTATTACAGATGGTTTTTCTCCCGAGTCAACTGCCCCTGCAGTTAACTCTCTAACGCTGTCTGATATATAGGTATTTACTGCAATCTCGGCGAGTTTGGCTTCAACACCTTCAAACTTGCCAATTGGCATGTTAAATTGTTTTCTTATTCTTGCATAGGCTCCCACCGTAAGGGCGCATAACTTGGAGAACCCTGTGCTTAGGGCAGGGAGGGATATGGAGCGGCCTTCTGCTAAACAGTCCATAAGCATTTGCCAGCCCTTGCCAGCATAATCAACTCCGCCAATAATTTTATCCAGCGGAATGAATACATCTTTGCCGTAGTTAGGGCCGACATGAAAACCGGAGTTTAGCGGGTAGTGGCGGTCTCCGATTTCAATCCCCTCCAGGTCAGTTGGAATAAGGGCGAGAGTTATGCCTAAAATTTTTTTGTTCTCATTACCATCCAATAAGTTATCCGGGTCAAAAAGTTTAAATGCTAATCCCAATAGTGTTGCTACAGGGCCAAGGGTAATATAACGCTTTTCCCAATTTAAGTTTATACCCAGGACTTCCTCGCCGTTGTACATTCCCCTACAGACCACGCCGCTGTCCGGCATAGATGATGCGTCGCTTCCTGCCTGTGGGCTGGTTAATGCAAAACACGGTACTTCTGTACCTGTTGCAAGGCGAGGGAGATAATAATCTTTTTGCTCGGTAGTTCCGTATTTTCTTAGAAGCTCGGCAGGGCCGAGGGAGTTAGGCACCATTACCGTTACGGCAGCAGTGGCAGAGCGGGTAGCAAGCATTTGAACAACTTCTGAGTGGGCCCTGGCAGAGAAACCAAGCCCGCCATATTCAGTAGGAATAACCATTCCTAAAAAGCGTTCTTTTTTAATAAAATTCCAAACGCTAAGGGGCATGTCTTTTAAGTCTTCTGTAATCTGAAAATCATCTAACATTGAACAAAGCTCAGTAGCAGGGCCTGCTAGGAACTTTTTTTCCTCTTCTGTTAGTTCCTTAATTTCATAAGATAAAAGTTTTTCCCAATTAGGTTTGCCCGAGAATAGCTCCCCGTCCCACCAAACAGTGCCTGCCTCAAGAGCTTCTTTTTCCGTGGAAGATAGTTTCGGGAGTATTTTTTTATAAATCGAAAAAATTCTATTTGTAAGTAAAAGCCTTCTAAGAGGTAAGATGTTAAGAATAGACATAACCGCTACGAAAATAGCTGAAACCAGATAAAAACTAAAACCAATAGAAGGGCAGAAAAAGTACTCTGTAATGAGGGTTAGAGCCCCAAGGCCTGTCCAGACGAGAAGGCTTGCCCTGAAATAAAGTAGAAAACAAATGACTACTAGAAAAGCAATTATATAAATAAACATAACTTTAATGCCCCCTGAAAATTTATTTTATATCCATGTCTTTTTCCGTAAGAACTTCGTTTATATATTCCTCGTTATTTGGAGAAGCGCTGGGAGTAAAGTTAGCTTCTTCATTAAATATTACTCCTGACGAGTCCCAGGGAAGTTGTTTGTAAACATCCATGTCATCACCAAGGAAAGGATATTTTATAATATCAAAGTAGGGTGAGTAATCAAAGTCCCTGGGGACTACTAAGTTGGAATTTCTTTTATAAAAAACAATCTTGCCTTTGTTATCTTTGCGAAGCTCGGGGATTATAGGATACTGGACAGATGCAAATGCTTCTGCCAGCATTGTTGAACAAATTGTTTTTGTAACAGACCCGGCTTTTCTCTCAAAAAGTGATGAGCGCCACCTTCTTGGCAGTATACCATAAGGGTACATAAAACGAGCAATGTCCAGAATTTGTCTTGTGTGATATTCAATACCTAAATTATCAATAGCGTATTCAATAACCGCATTTGCATCTACAGGGTTTAAATACTTTGGCCTGCAAAGCCTCATATTGTCTTCTTCATATTTTGTAAGGGGAGAGGTTATTACACCTTCTCCAATGATTGCTTCTATGAGAAGGGGGTCAGAGTCTGAGTGGGGATAAAACTGCCGGGTTTTTTCTCTAAGTTCATCGTTTTCTATGCTTCCTATGTTACCAATATATAAAGCAGCGTGAGTCCACCTGCTCAGGGTAATTGTTTTTATAACCTCCGACAGGCGCGACCTGCCCTCAATTAAAACAACATCCCCGGGGCGCAATTCAAACCTAAAGCGAGGGAAGTCGCAGATTCTAATCTGCGGGGTATCTCTCTCCACTGTTAAATAATCAGATATTTTTTTAGTTAACCATCCACCCATATTAGGAACTTTCGGCATAGAGTTTAAAAACCAACCTGTTTAATCGGCAAAAATCAATCTTACATAGATATTATAACATAACCGGGGCGCCGGTTTCTTAGCATATATCGGGACAGGTACGTAATTAATTAACAGCTGGAATAGATTTGACGGCTTTTGTGAGGGCTCTTTCTAGGATATCCGCCTTGACCGGTTTTTTTATGAAGTCCGTAGCTCCGGCTTCTATAGCATCGAGAGCCATGTCAAGGTTGGCATAGGCAGTTATGAAAATTACAGGCAGGCCCCTGTCCATAACTTTTACTCGGCGAAGTAGTTCCATCCCCGATACGCTGGGCATTATTATGTCCGATATTATAACATCGGGTTTATTCTCTTCTATAAGCTCCAGAGCCAGAACAGAATCTATGCATGTAGTAACGTTGTAAAGCTCTTTATTTATAAGAGACCCCACATATTCCAACATAAACTTGTCATCATCCACCAGGAGTATATTAAGTTTTTCTTTCATTATACAGGTTATAGTAGTACCAATTTTAAAAAAATTCAACCCATTTCCAGCGTGACGCTGGACTCAATTTAGGGTATGTCATGCAGTTTATTACCGTTTAGTAATTAGGTTGTTGACTATTTTTATTAGGTTTGGGTTTGCGCAAGCGTCCCGCGTAGCAGTCACTACTTGACTGAATATTAAAAACCTTAAATATCAAAGAATTAATATATTATTTTACTGTATGGTTCTACCGATAATTGCATCAAACCGCAGGTTTGGCCAGCCCGGCAGGGATGATCCCTGCACTCAATTATTGATAGCACCATGCAGTTTATAGCTGTTTAATAAAGTTTTTTGTTGATTGCCCCCATTTGCCATGGAGGCGTTAAGTTTGAGTTATTTCCAAGTAAATAAAGAAGTGTCTGTAATTGGGTGGAGCAATGATTGCTACGCGTCACGCTCCCTAGGCGGCTTTATTAAGGGACCTGCAGGCTTTTTGTAACATATCTTCCAGTTCATTTGGGTTAACGGGTTTTCTTACAAATCCAAAACCTCCCGCATTTGCAAGGTCTAGCTCCAAATCAGGTTTTTCCAGGGAAGATATAAATATTACGGGAATATTGCTGTTTATGTCTTTAATCATTTTTATCAGGTCTCTACCGTTAATTCCTGGCATTTCGATGTCGCTAATGACAACATCAGTCCCGCCTTCTTCTACAATTTGTATGCCTTTTATCGGGTCATTACAGGTGGTGACATTATACTTTTCTTTGTCTATTAGCGCCCTTACGAATTGAAGCATGAAATTGTCGTCATCTACTATTAGTATATTGTGTTTAGTTTCCATATTATAATCTAAGTTTAATATCCTGTTAATCTCTTTGTGTTATTATTAGACCTAATGTAATTAATCGGCAATTCTGCCCAAAACTTTAAGATACCCGGTGATTTAGGAGATTTTTTAAAAATGAAAAGTTCTATATATACGGTTGTTGCTCTTTTGGTATTACTTTTTGCGGCAGGAGCGTCCCTAGCAGAGGGCAAGCCGGATTATTCTACTGCAACTTTTGCAGGGGGGTGTTTTTGGTGTATGGAACCGCCGTTTGAAAAACTTGACGGTGTTATAGAGGTTACCTCCGGTTTTGCAGGAGGTAAGGAAAAAAATCCTGAATATAAAGATGTTGCAAGAGGTAAGACAGGTCATGTTGAAGCAGTTACTGTTAAGTATGATGCAAGTAAAGTATCTTACGACACATTGCTTGAAGTATTTTGGAGACAGATTGACCCAACCGATGACGGGGGGCAGTTTGTTGATAGAGGGTTTCAATATAGTACGGCAATTTTTTATTATGATGATAAACAAAAGAGGGCGGCGCTTTCATCAAAGCTGGAGCTGGCAAAGTCCGGCAGGTTTGATAAAAAAATTGTAACCCGCATAGTAGAGGCAACACCATTTTATCCGGCAGAAGATTATCACCAGGATTATTATAAAAGAAACAAGATAAGATATAAATACTACCGCAATGGTTCGGGAAGAGATAAATATTTAAAAAGCGTTTGGCTTAGTGAAGGCAAAGACGAGAGAGTTTATATGGCACCGGATAGTAAAAACAAAAAGAGTTCCGGTAAAACTTATAGCAAGGCAACTTATACCAAGCCTTCATTAAATGACATTAAAAAAACCCTCACCCCCCTCCAGTATGATGTTACACAGAACGAAGGTACGGAGCGTCCTTACAGTAATGAGTATTGGGATAATAAAAAAGAGGGCATCTATGTTGACATAGTAAGCGGCGAGCCACTATTTAGTTCTACAGATAAGTATGATTCAAAAACAGGCTGGCCGAGCTTTACTAAGCCTTTAGAGGCAGAAAATATTAAAGAACTGACAGACACAAAACTGTTTTATAAAAGAGTAGAGGTTAGAAGTACTCATGGCGACTCCCACCTTGGTCATCTTTTTGAAGACGGACCAAAACCAACTGGCTTAAGGTACTGCATAAACTCCGCGTCAATGAAGTTTGTTCCTGCCGACGAATTACAAAAAAAAGGCTACGGGAAGTATAAGGAACTTTTCAAATAGGCAGCGACTCGCCGCAGACAATTTTTATTATAGTTGTGTAACTGTTTTTATAATTGGATCCAAACATCACGTTTGGCAGTGGTCACCCCTGGATCAGTTCAGCTATTTCTTTTTTATATGCAGCCAAGTCTTTTTTATTAAAACCGCTTAGGCGGTCGTGGCCGCAGGCTCTGGCCATTACCTGCATGAGTGTTACAGATGAGGTGAGGAAGTTATAGAGTTTTTTTGGTCCTTCTTTTGTATCAAGTCTTTTGCGGAGTTCTTTATCTTGTGTGGCAACCCCTGTGGGGCAGTTATTTGTATGACAGATTCTTGATGCAACACATCCTATGGATTGTATGGCTGAGTTTGCTATGGCTATTCCGTCTGCGCCCAGGGCGAGGGCTTTTATAAAGTCCGATGGAACGCGGAGTCCTCCTGTTATAATTAAAGTAACCCCTGAAGCCTTTTTTCCTGACTTATCCAAATGCCTCCTTGCTCTTACAAGTGCCGGGATTGTCGGTACTGAAATATTGTCTCTAAATAATAGAGGCGACCCTCCCGTGCCTCCGCCGCGTCCGTCTAATATAATATAATCCACTCCTGCTTCTATGGCAAAGTCTATGTCGTCCTCTATATGCTGGGCGCTCATTTTAATTCCTATTGGTATGCCTCCTGAGATTTCTCTCACTCGGTCGGAAAATTTTTTAAAATCTGCCGGGGTGGTAAGGTCAACAAATGCAGAAGGTGAGACTGCCGCTTCTCCTGCGGGGATACCCCGCACCTTAGCGACTTCTGCGGTGACTTTATCTGCGGAGAGGTGACCTCCTACTCCTGTTTTTGCCGCCTGGCCTGCTTTAAAGTGAAAGGCACTGGCATGTTTTAATACTTCTTCACTGTACCCGAACATTGCAGGGGCAAGTTCATAAATATACCGGCTGTTGGCCTCACCTTCTTCGGGGAGCATCCCTCCTTCGCCGGAGCATATACCAGTGCCGGAGAGTTCTGCTCCTTTTGCCAGGGTTACTTTTGCTTCTCTAGATAGAACTCCAAAGCTCATGTCCGATACAAAAATTGGTATGTCTAGTTTTAAAGGTTTTTTTGCGTTGGGGCCTATAATAAGTTCTGTAGCTACCGGGGTATCTGCCTGCAGGGGTTTTACTGCAAGCTGCGCTGTGATGATTTGAATATCGTCCCAAGAGGGGAGTTTTGAAGCCGGCACACCCATGGACGCCATTTCGCCATTTGTCTCAAGACCATCCAGCCCCTTTGCAAGGGCTTGGATTTCCTTAAGTTTAGGTTCTATTGGATTAATTTCTGAGTTGTTAGTTGCTGTTTCTTTGGGGAGTGTTGAATGGGTTCCGTCGCAGTAGGGCGGGGTCTTCGTATGTTTGCAAAGGCAGAAGGCTTTTTTGCCTGACTCCTTAGCTATGAACTTGAGAGGTTTAAACTCTGTACCTCTGTGGGTTCCATCGCAAAAGGGTTGAGTCTTTGACATGCCGCAACTGCACCAGGCATACTGCTTCCCTTTTTCAATCTCATATATAACAGGTTTTCTGTCATAAATTACGGGTTTCATAATACTGTGATTTTAACACTGCAGAAATAAATATCCAATAGTTAATTAATTGCACGGTGTCTGTGACCCTTTTCTAAAAAAGCAGCAATTATCAATCTTTAATAAACTTTTTTATTAGGGTGATGTTAGCAATTCGGTCAAGCAGTGACTGCTACGCGGGCCGCCTGGCTGTTTGCGACAGTTTTTTTAAGAGATATTAAGTATAAAAACCTGGTAATTAAATGTGGTGCTAATTAGTGCCGGAGAACTACCTAAAAGAGAGTCCAGCGTCATTTGACTTAGTTAACAAAGAAAATGGGATAATCAAACTATGTACTAATTAATGTTAGAGAACTACCTGAAATTGGATCCAAACGTCATGTTTGGTGGTTGGTTTCTTTGAAGATGATGTAGGTTATGTATATTGATGCAATTGCTGCGAAGAAGCACCATACGGAAGTGAAGGCATGGTAGTAGAAGAAATATGTCGGCAAGCCTGCTAGTATAATTACCCATCCAAAATGTTTCATATGTTTATCCGTTGCTGTTATGAGTGGTACGACTATAAAGAGTGCGTAAATTACGCCGGTTATTTTTCTTGATACAAATGAGTCATAGAGTAATTTCATGTCATATTGAATTGAATTATCTACTATGGCTACCAGTACTTTGTCTTCTCCCATTAGCAGTGGGAAATAGAGAAAAGTTGCAAAGACCGCCCCTACAATTGTTGTTATTAAATAAATTCCTTTTTTTGTTTTGTTTGTATCGGTTAGGAGTGCTGTAAGAGGCATGGCAATGGGCCAGTAGAAATGTGAGAAAAATAGAAAGCTTTTTGCAAGAGTTATAACTAGTTCGCCATTTTCGTCAATGT
>CBDUXU010000025.1:0-20020 GCA_965371285.1 uncultured bacterium
CCTAAACAGGGAGAGTTTGCCCACAGAAGACGACCACTTTCAGTCTTACAAAAAGGTAATAAAATGGATGGAGCCTAATATGGTTACAGTGAGGACTCTTGATATAGGAGGGGATAAAGTTCTTCCTTCTATCTGGGACGGAGAAGAGGAAAACCCTGCCATGGGGCTCCGTGCAATAAGGTTTTGTTTTAAGAGAACGGATATTTTTAAAACCCAGCTTCGCGCCCTGCTCAGGGCAGGAAGCTGCGGCGCAGTTAGGATTTTAATTCCTATGGTATCGAGTTTGGAAGAAGTCAGGCGCGCAAAAGAAATTATCAGGGAAGTTAGTAATTCTTTGAAACGGGAAGGCGTGGAATTTGACGCTAATATTGAAGTTGGAGTTATGATAGAGGTTCCTTCGGCTGCAATTACTGCAGATACTATTGCCAAGGAAGTTGATTTTTTCTCTATAGGGACAAACGACTTATTGCAGTATTCTCTTGCCATCGACAGGGTAAACGAACATGTTGCCTATTTGTACGAACCATTTCATCCGGCAGTCCTCAGGCTTATAAAAAATGTAGTAGATAGCGCCCATAAACATGGAATCACCGTATGTGTTTGCGGCGAGATGGCAGGAGTGCCTGAACATGCCCTGCTTTTTCTTGGTTTTGGCATAGACCAACTTAGCATGAATGCTTATTCGTTGCTCCGTGTTAAGAGGCTTATAAGGTCAGTTAGCTTTGAAGATGCTAAAGAAATAAGTGAAAAGGCCTTGGAATACGCCACTGCCGCTGAGATAGAGGAGTATATAACAACTCGGTTGGCTGAATTTTATTCCGAAGATTACTAGTCTAATGTTAGGACTGCTTCTATATATTGACATTTCCTGCTTTGCAGATTAACCTTATAACCTAATATGAAAAATATACCAATTAATAATCTAAAAGGAAAAAGAGTTCTTCTTACCGGCGGGTTAAAGAGACTTGGCCGTCATATAGCAGTTAGCCTCGCCGGCGCCGGCGTCACTATAGCTCTTCATTACAGAAGTTTAGGAGGGGGCGAGTTAGCTGCTCTGGAGAAAGAAATTACATCTCTCGGCGGCAAGGTTGAATTCTTTAATGCTAAATTGGATGATGAGAGCCAGTGCAAGTCCATGTTTAACAGCGCTTTTGATAAACTAGGCGGACTTGACATGGTAGTAAATAGTGCATCTATATTTCCAAAGGGAAGTCTGGGAGAGATGTCCTATTCTGATTTGGAAGAAAATATAAAAATAAATGCCTGGGCACCTTTTATTATTTCTAGATTGTTTTTTGAAAAATCAGATGGAGGGTCTATTGTAAATTTAATAGATACAAAAGTTAAAGATTATGACCTGAATCATGTGCCTTACTACTTAAGTAAAAGAATGCTGGCAGATATGACTCACTTAACAGCTCTTGAGTTTGCGCCAAAAGTGAGAGTTAATGCTGTTGCACCGGGACTTATTCTCCCCCCTGACGGAGAGAACGAGGGTTACCTTAAAGAGTTAAAGAGTTCCCTGCCTCTTGATAAGTACGGCGACAAGGAGCAGGTTGCAGAGGCAGTTTTATTTTTACTTAAAAATAATTTTATAACAGGTCAAGTTATTTATGTTGACGGGGGAGCACACTTAAAGGGAGGTTTTTAGATGGACAGAATTATGGTAAGGGATTTAACCATTAGATGTATAGTTGGCATTAATGAAGAAGAGAGAATCAAAAAACAAGATGTCATTATAAATATATCTATGGATGTTGACTTGCTGGAAGCCGGCATCAGTGATAACTTTGATGACACAGTTGATTATAAAAAAATCAAACAAGATGTCTACGGCCTTGTAGAAGATTCCAAATATTTTTTAATTGAAGCAATGGCTGAAAATATTGCTAAAATTTGCATGGAGAGAGACAGGGTTAAATCAGTTACAGTTAGCGTAGATAAGCCGGGTGCACTCAGGTTTGCAAAAAGCGTTGCAGTTGAAATAACAAGGTCTAAGTAGATACCGGGGTTATGACTTATCATAATGTTTTTATAGGTGTTGGTTCAAATATAGAGCCGGAGGTTAATATTCCAAAAGCTCTTAGCCGCCTGACGGGCAAAGTTAAAGTTATTAACATATCTACTTTTTTTGAGACAAAACCTGTCGGCAGTTCCAATCAAAATAATTTCTACAATGGGATGTTCCAGATTACTACTGACCTTGAGCCTGCCCATTTAAAGAAACTGCTTCGAGAGGTAGAAGGTGACCTGGGCAGAGTCAGGGTACCTGACAGGTTTGCCCCCCGCATAATAGATTTAGATATTGTTGCCTTTGAGGATTTTTGTATAGACTCCCGGGAATTAACAATACCGGACCAAGATATTTTTGAAAGGCCATTTGTGGCCCTTTTGCTTTTTGAGCTTGCGCCAAACTTGCTATTGCCTCCTCATTTTAAAACTTTAAAGTCAGTAATTGAAGAGAAGGGGTGGGGGGCCTGCTTAACCGGCGGAGGTACCGAGACCCCAGATAATCAGGTCATGACTGAGCTTCCGGTTTTCACTGAATATCTCAGAAATAGCCTGAAACAGCCTTAAATCCTTATTTTAAGCCCTTTATAGCCATAAACTGATTGACAAAAGAGCCAAAAGATTTAATAATTTATAATCCGCCTTAGGTCGGCGTCTATGCACTGTTTTATGAGAATATCAGTGTAATATCGTAATTTAGAAATGGAGAGTTTCGCTAAATGAGTGATTATGTTTTTACATCAGAATCTGTAACAGAAGGTCATCCCGATAAAGTGGCAGACCAAATATCAGATTCCATATTAGATGCTATCTTAGCAGAAGACCCACATAGCAGGGTAGCCTGCGAAACTCTTGTGACCACAGGGCTTGCACTTATTGCAGGAGAGGTTACAACAAAGGCTAGGGTCAACTATCAAGACATTGTTAGAAATACAATTAAAGAAATAGGTTACAACGACTCTTCGGTTGGTTTTGATTATAAAACATGCGCCGTAATGATTACTCTGGACAGCCAGTCCGCAGATATTGCTATGGGAGTTGACTCCGGCTCAGAGAAAGAACAGGGGGCGGGAGACCAGGGACTTATGTTTGGTTATGCCTGTAATCATACAGAGGAGTTTATGCCTCTTCCACTAGTGCTTTCACATAAACTTATGATGAGACTTAGTGAAGTAAGAAAAGACAACACTTTAGGTTTTTTAAGGCCAGATGGAAAAGGTCAGGTTACAATAGAATACAAAGATGGTAAGGCTGTAGGAGTGAAGGCAGTTGTTGTCTCAAGCCAGCACTCAGAAGAAGTAAGCGATAAAGACATCAAAGAAGGAATAATGGAAGAGGTTGTTAAAAAAGTTATTCCTTCTAACCTTCTAAGCAGTGACACGATTTATCATATTAACCCTACCGGTCGTTTTGTGATAGGCGGGCCTAATGGAGACTGCGGCCTTACGGGAAGAAAAATTATTGTAGATACTTATGGCGGCCATGGTAGTCACGGTGGAGGGGCTTTCTCAGGGAAAGACCCGTCTAAGGTTGATAGGTCAGCATCTTACATGGCAAGGTATATTGCAAAAAACATTGTTGCTGCAGGCCTTGCTGACGAATGTGAAGTTCAGCTTGCCTACGCAATTGGAATTGCAGAACCAATGAGTGTGATGGTAGACACTTTTGGAACAGGCAAGATTTCAAATGACAAGATTGTAAAACTGGTTTGGGATAATTTTGGCCTAAAACCTGCCGAGATTATAAGAGACTTAGACCTGCTCAGGCCGATTTACAGCAAAACTGCTGCTTACGGCCACTTTGGCAGAAACCTGCCGGAGTTTACCTGGGAGAAAATTGACAAAGTAGAAACACTTAAAAGTGGTGCCGGAATATAATTTAAAAAGGGGAATAATTTTAATGACAGATATAGTGACCGATAAATATAAAGTGGCTGATATTGAATTAGCTGATTACGGTGCAAAAGAGGTCAGCATAGCCGAAGGCGAGATGGTAGCCTTAATGGCGCTTCGCAAAAAATATAAAAAAGAGCAGCCGCTAAAAGGCGCTCGAATTTTAGGTTCTATTCATATGACTATCCAGACTGCCGTGTTGGTTGATACCTTGACTGCCCTTGGCGCAGAGGTGAGCTGGACATCCTGTAATATTTTTTCTACCCAAGACCACGCAGCTGCGTACCTGGCTAAAAAAGGTGTTCCTGTTTTTGCATGGAAAGGTCAAACACCTGAAGAGGGTGAAGAGTGTCTACGCAAGCAAGTTAAAGCCCTGCCTGAACCGAATGTTATTCTTGATGACGGAGGAGACCTGACTAATATTGTTCACAGTGAATTCTCCGACCTGCTTAAAAACATTGTAGGCATATCAGAGGAGACTACCACCGGAGTGCATAATTTAGAAAAAATGATGAAACGGGGCGAGTTAACAATCCCTGCCATAAATGTTAACGATAGTATTACAAAGTCTAAAAACGATAACAAGATTGGCTGTCGCCATTCCCTAAACGATGCTATTAAACGAGGAACAGATAAATTAATGTCAGGCCGTAAGGCTATGGTAGTTGGATACGGTGATGTCGGTAAAGGCTCCTCGCAGAGCCTTCGCCAAGAGGGGATGATAGTACATGTTACTGAAATCGACCCAATTTGTGCAATGCAGGCACAGCACGACGGTTATGAAGTTGTGTCTCCGTATATTGACGGCGACTTTGAAAAGGGTGTAAACAAAGACCTCATGGCCGGCTACGATATTATTGTAACTACTACCGGTAATGTGGAGGTATGCGATTATACAATGATGACTTCCTTAAAAGACGGCTGTATTGTTTGTAATATAGGTCACTTTGACACTGAGATTGATACCGCAAGGTTACGCGAGGAATGCAGGTGGGAAGAGATTAAACCTCAGGTACATCGCCTGTCATGGGATAATGGCAACTATATCATCCTCTTGTCAGAAGGGCGACTCGTTAATTTAGGCAACGCCACCGGCCATCCTTCGGCTGTAATGGACGGCTCTTTTGCTAACCAGGTTTTAGCCCAGATTTATCTCTATAACCCTTCTGTTCTCGGCTTAGAAAAGCCAGAAGGCGTTTGGATTGAGGTACTGCCAAAGCGTTTAGACGAAGAAGTAGCTCGCTATATGGTTGAAGGTAACGGTGGCACTCTAACCAGGCTTCGTCCTCATCAGGCGGAGTATTTGGAATTAGACCCGGACGGCCCTTACAAACCAAAGAGTTATCATTATTAAGTCCAGACAACTAAAATTTGAATAAATCGGTTAAACAAAAGGCAGGTATAGATTTACTTCTATCCTGCCTTTTGTCTGCCTAAACAGGTAATTAGAGTGTTTTTTATTGAAAAATCGCTTAATTATCTTGTATGGTTGTTAAAAACTGTGATAAAATACTAAATTATGAAGAGTTTATTAAAAATATATGCTTTTTCTCTTGTCATTGCGATTATGACAGCTTCCTGTTCGACTACAAAAGAAGCAAAGTCTGTGATGACTGCGGAAAAACGCTACAAGATTGGGTTGACTAACTATATAGAAGGGGATTATGTTGACTCAGAGGTGGCTTTCAGGGCTGTTATCAGTTCCTATCCGCTGAGCCCCTATGCGTCTAAGTCTCAGCTCCTCTTGGCAGATTCTCTTTTTGCAATGGAAGAGTATGAAGAGGCTGCCTCGTTTTACACAACATTTATCACTCTTCATCCCGGCAGCGAAGACGCAGAATATGCACTTTTTCAAAAAGGTATGAGCCACCTGAAAAATGTATCAACGATTGATAGAGACCAAAAAGAGACTAGGAAAGCATTGTTTGCTTTTAAAGACCTCTTAAGCTTTTATGAGGGAGGTAGATACAGTTTTAAAGCCGCTGAAATGATTCACTTCTTAAACGCTCGTTTGGCTGAGAGGGAGTTTTATGTCGGTAGATTTTATTTCAAAGATAAAAACTATCATGGCGCGCTAGGTAGGTTTAGAAATGTTTTAAAGGATTATGGCGATACAGCTATTGTAGATAAAACACTTTTTTATATTGCAGAGTCTTATATCAAACTAGGTGAGATGGGCCTTGCAAAAAGCGCTTTCTCATCCCTGGTAAATGAATTTCCCGGTAGTCCCTATGTTTCTAAAGTTAGCAGGGTGCTCAGAGATAGTTAGTCTTGTTTTGTAAAAAACAATAATTAAATTATGCGGAGGATATATACATGAGCGATAACTGGCATGAGAGTTATGAGCTAGGCAAAAAGGCTTTTGGTGAAGATAATTACGAAGAAGCTCTGGAGCATCTCAGTAAAGTCTTAACAGAGAAAGTAACTTACGCTGATGTTTATAATATGCTTGGAGTTATCAACGCTTCAAAAGATAATAATGACGAGGCTATTGGATACTTCAAAAAAGCTTTAGCTCTTAATCCCCGTTACACTGAAGCAGGACTTAATTTATCAGTTGTTTATAACAATATGGGAGAGTTTGACTTGGCCCGGGAAGTTTATGGTAACGCCAAAGATATTACTGTTGGTGCAAGCGGGTCATACTTAGACAGCAATGTAAAAGGAAAACTTTCCAATATGCACGCTGAAATCGGCCATTTATATAAAAATATAGGAATGTTTAATGAAGCCTGCGAGGAGTTTACAAAAGCTCTCTCATTAAGACCTGATTTTTTGGACATAAAAGCTCAGCTTGGCTCTGTTTACAGGGAGATGAAAGAATTTGATAAATCTGTAACGGAGCTGGAGGCAGCAATTGTTTTAAATCCTGATTTTGCGCCGGCAAGAACAAATCTTGGCCTTACTTTTTATGTCATGGATAAAGTTGATATGGCTAAAGAGGAGTGGACAAAGGCACTTAAGATTAACCCTAAGGACACCATTGCCAAGATGTATATACACATGTTGGAGAAGAAGGGTTAAGTTTAAAAGTAGGTGGGTACACAGTACTGCGATAACTAATTCAGTAACAGTTTTTAAATGTTAGAAAAAACAACAAAAAACTAAAAGGTAATTTTTACCGTTCGCCCTGAGCCTATCGAAGGGTCAACTGCAAGGTAGTAGTTATTTTTCACCTCCCGTCAGGGGAGAGGGAGTAAAAGCCTTTCATAGTTAATGAGCATCTACAGGTGGGAAGGTTAGATTTTCTTTTGAGTCTTACTGCTTACCGGATAAATGTTTTACTGCATCAAAGGCTTTGTTTATAGCTTCATTTAGCTTGTCCACATCTTTGCCGCCGGCTTGTGCCATATCGCGGCGGCCGCCGCCGGAGCCTCCTATAATAGGGGAGATTTCCTTAATAATATCATTAGCATTATATTTATCAACTAAGTCCTTGGTGATTCCAACTATAATGTAAGCCTTATCTTCGGTACCTGCCCCTAACACAACTATTCCGGATTTTAATTTCCCTCTTAAGAGGTCAACCAAGTCTCTAAGCTCTCCGCCATTGTCGGCTGAGATTACCTGAGACAGGACTTTTATGCCATTGATTTCTTTTACATTGTCCAAAAATGA
Source organism: uncultured bacterium (assembly GCA_965371285.1). Taxonomy (GTDB): domain Bacteria; phylum Desulfobacterota; class GWC2-55-46; order GWC2-55-46; family DRQE01; genus CBDUXU01. Next base: position 7,521 of record CBDUXU010000025.1, read on the forward strand.
GTCAGCATCACTGCTTTTACTTTTGCCCCTCAGTTTTTTGATTTCTTTCTCTAACTCTTTTTTATCTTCCATTAATTTAGCTATTTTTTGAGGTAGTTCCGAAAGAGTAGAAGAGCATGCCAGGGAAGCTGCCCCAGCCATTTGATCAATATTCTGCAAGTATTCCAGCGCTTTAATTCCCGTAACCGCTTCAATTCGCCTTACTCCTGAAGCAACAGAACTCTCTTTAATTATCTTAATTAAACCGATGTTACCGGTCCTTCCTGTGTGAGTTCCTCCGCAAAGCTCTGTGCTCACATCTCCCATGGCTACTGTCCTGACTACTTCGCCGTACTTGTCTCCAAAGAAGGCCAGGGCGCCTTTTTTAATTGCCTCTTTGTATGATAGCTCTTCAGTTTGTATTTCTATGTTTGAAATTACGGCTTTATTCACAAGTTTTTCAATTTCTGTAATCTTCTCATTTGAGACTTGTTCGAAATGGTTAAAGTCAAAACGAATGGAGTCTGCTGTTACTAAGGAACCGGCCTGCCTGACATGGTCGCCTAAAACTTTTCTAAGAGCGCTATGGAGAAGGTGAGTGGCGCTGTGGTTTCTTTTTATGGCTGACTTTTTGTTAACATCAGGTACAAGCCAAACCTGGTTGCCTTTAATAACATGGCCTTTTATAAGTTTGCCCTTGTGAGTGAAAAGCCCCTCTACAGGTTTTAAGGTCTCTGTTACTTTAAATTCAAATACTTTACTTTTGATTATTCCGCTGTCACCGACCTGGCCGCCCGACTCTCCGTAGAAGGGAGTTTGTTCTGTGATTATTTCAATTTCGTCGCCAATGTCTGCGCGAGGCACCACTTTACCATCTTTTATAATAACCCTTACTGTAGATGTACATGTAGGTTTGTCGTATCCGACAAATTCAGTTTTTTCTCCTTCTGTTGATAACTTTTTATACAATTCATCGCTGCCTTCTTCGCCGCTGCCTTTCCATGCCCCTCTGGCGGCCTTTTTTTGCTCGGCCATAGATTTATCAAATGAAACTTTATCTACGGTAATATCTTTTGACCTTATAATATCCTCTGTTAAGTCCAGAGGAAAGCCGTAGGTATCATAAAGTTTAAAGGCAAACTCTCCGCTAATTGTTTTTATTTTTTTTGACTCAAGTCTTTTAAGTTCTTCTTCTAACATAGTAAGCCCTTGTTCAAGTGTATCTATAAATCTTTCTTCCTCTCCCAATGCCACTTTAAGTATTGTTTCTCTGGAGTTTTTTAGTTCAGGGTAAATATCGGAGAGTTCGCTTATTACCTTATCTGTAGTCAGGTGCAGGAAGGCTTCTTTTATGCCCAGGAACCTGCCATGTCTTGCAGCTCTTCTGAGGATTCGTCTTAGCACATATCCGCGGCCTTCATTAGAGGGGAGTATTCCGTCAGCTATCATAAAAGATATTGCCCTGGAGTGGTCTGCTACTGCTTTTATTGATACATCAGTCTCTTTATTCTGACCATACGTAACAGGGGCTATTTTTTCTATTTCTTTTATTAAGGGTTGGAATATATCTGTATCGTAGTTGCTGGTTTTGCCCTGTGAGACTGCAGTGAGTCTTTCCAGTCCCATTCCGGTGTCGATACTTGGTTTAGGAAGTTTTGTTAATTTCCCTGTTTTGTCTCTGTCGAATTCCATGAAGACAAGGTTCCAAATTTCCAGATATCTGTCACAGTCGCACCCGGGGGCGCAGCTTTCCCTGCCGCAAGAGAGAGCTTCTCCCTGGTCAATTAAGATCTCTGAGCAAGGTCCGCAGGGTCCCGTGTCGCCCATACTCCAAAAGTTATCTTCTTCTCCCAAACGGATAATTTTATCTTTATCTATATCAGTTCTCTCTGCCCAAAGCTTTGCCGCTTCGTCATCATCGGTGAAGACAGTGGCATATAACTTGTCTTTTGGGAGCCCCATTTCCTTGGTAAGAAACTCCCAGCAGTAGTCAATAGCTTCAGCTTTAAAGTAATCTCCAAAAGAGAAGTTCCCGAGCATTTCGAAAAAAGTGTGATGCCTTGGAGTCCTGCCTACATTTTCCAGGTCGTTGTGTTTCCCTCCTGCCCGTAAACATTTTTGGCATGTGGCAGCTGTGGTGTAATCTCTTTTTTCGTCGCCTAAGAATACATTTTTGAATTGAATCATTCCTGCGTTTGTAAAAAGCAGTGTGGCGTCGCCCTGGGGGAGTAGTCCCGAAGAGGGGACTATAGTGTGTCCTTTTGATTTGAAGTACTGGAGGAATTTCTCTCTAATTTCTGAAGATGTCATTTGTATTAAAAGTATCCTAATCTATAAATTCATTCAAGTTAAATTCTTTGTAACTTTGAAAACAGATTGCCCTGTAAAACCTCTGCTTTGCAAGTGTCTCATTGCTTTTTGTCTGTTTTTGTCGTCAAGGGGGGGAGTTAAGTTGTGTTTCCTAATCCATTTTTCCATTGCACAGGCAGCTGTGCTAGCTTGCAGGTCTTCAGTGTAGCGGCTAAGCACCGAGTCTCTGATGGCGCTGGAGATTCCCTTCATCATTAGCTCCTGGCCAACCTTTAAGGGACCCCAGTGTTTAACTCGTATTCTCGAGGAGCTTAGGTCAATTGCAAATTGCTCGTCATTTAAGTATCCGTAGTCCTTTAACCAGAGGACAGTTTTATCTATTTCGTCTTCTAAGAACTGCCTATCTAATAGTTTCTCGCGAACCTCTTTTTCGCTTCTAGCTCTATAAGAAATAAGATTTAAGGCAGCCGCATTTGAGCTGTAATCCTTTGATTTCTTCTTTGTTTTAAAGGCCATAGTCTTAAAGGCTACCGTTTTAGAGTTAGAACCTGTCAATTCCCGGAGGCGTACCGCCCGGTGCCTGGCCGAGGTCTGGAATCCCACCGCCTGTCTCTCCGCCTCCGTCTTCGCCGCCGCCGTCTTCTGTAGGCTTCCAATCTTCGTTATCACTTGTACCGGACACACCTTTGTTGGCAAGTGCAAAGTCATCAGGGTTTGTTGCCTGTTCCATTGCAGCTTCATAGGTGATGTGGCCTGCATTCATAAGTGCCATGAGGGACTGGTCAAAGGTCTGCATGCCATAGGTGACTTGACCTTTGGAGATTGCATCAACAAGGTCTTTGGTTTTTTCTTTATCAGTAATACATTCCTTAACTCTGGAGGTACTTACCAGCACTTCAACTGCAGGAACCCTGCCTTTACCGTCTTTTGTAGGGATAAGCCTCTGTGAGAGTACCCCTTTTAGTACGCCGGCAAGCTGGATTCTAATTTGTTTTTGCTGGAACGGTGGAAAAGACGATACGATCCTGTTTATTGTCTCCATTGCGTCAATTGTATGGAGGGTGGATAAAACAAGATGACCTGTCTCTGCTGCCGTAATTGCAATTTCGATTGTTTCAAGGTCGCGCATTTCACCAACCATAATAACATCAGGGTCCTGCCTCAGGGCTCCTCTTAGGGCCTCTGAGAAGGAGTATGCGTCAACTCCTATTTCTCTTTGGTTTATAATACTTTTTTTATCCCTGTGCAGGAACTCAATTGGGTCTTCAACAGAGATGATATGTTTGGAAAAATTGTTGTTTATATAATCCATCATGGTTGCCAGGGTAGTAGACTTACCGCTTCCTGTTATTCCCGTGACAAGTATAAGACCGCGAACCTCGGAGGCTAGTTTTGATATGACAGGCGGAAGGTGGAGGTCTTCAAAACTCTGGATTGCAACCGGTATAACCCTAAGTACGATTCCCGTAGCTCCTCGCTGTTGGAAGATGTTTACTCTGAACCTGCCAAGGCCCGGTACGCTGTATGCGACATCACACTGGTGTTTTTCTTTAAAGACCTTTTGCTGGGCTTCGTTCATAAGTTTTATGGCTGCTTTTGCCACCAGGTCAGGTGCCATTCTGGCATGATTTTTAATAGGGACAAGTGAGCCGTTAATTCTAAGTATTGGAGGGAGGCCTGCTTTAATATGTACATCAGATGCTCCTTCTCTGACTGCCAGGTTTAGCACCGCAGTTAAATCAAGTTCTTCGGACATTATTTTTCGTCTCCTTCGCTTTTGTCAGCCTCATTTTGTTCGGTTGGTTCATCAATTTCAGTTTTTGGCTTGAAATGGTCAATAATTTTACCTTCTATTTCATCGGCAACTTCCCTGTTATCCTTAAGGAAAACCTTGGCAGTTTCTCTGCCCTGACCAAGTTTTGTCTTTCCGTAATTATACCACGAACCGCTTTTTTCTATAACATCGATTTTTACCCCTAAATCAAGAAGGTCTCCGTCCTTGGAAATACCTTGGTTGAACATTATATCAAATTCTGCGTCTTTGAAGGGAGGGGCGACCTTGTTTTTTACGACTTTCACTCTTGTGCGGTTGCCTACCACCTCATCACCTTGCTTGATCTGGCCTATTCTCCTAATATCCATACGAACAGAGGCGTAGAATTTAAGGGCATTTCCGCCGGTTGTGGTCTCAGGGGAGCCGAAAAACACCCCGATTTTATGCCTGATTTGGTTGATAAATATCATTGTGGTTCCGGTTTTACTTATTGTGCCGGTGAGCTTTCTTAATGCCTGACTCATAAGGCGAGCCTGGAGTCCCATATGGGAGTCTCCCATTTCTCCTTCAATTTCAGCTCTTGGTACAAGGGCAGCTACGGAGTCTATTACTATTAAATCCACTGCTCCGCTTCGAATAAGCATATCGGCAATCTCTAAGGCCTGCTCACCTGTATCAGGTTGGGATAGAAGGAGGTCGTCTGCCTGGACTCCAAGTTTTTTTGCATATTCCAGGTCCAGGGCATGTTCTGCGTCAATAAAGGCAGCAGTTCCGCCGGTTTTTTGAAGTTCAGCGATTATGTGTAAAGTAAGGGTGGTTTTACCGGAACTCTCAGGGCCGAATATTTCGACAACCCTTCCTCTGGGAACACCTCCAATGCCCAGAGCCATGTCCAGTGAAGGTGACCCTGTAGAGATAGAATCAATTTTTTGTACAGGCCTGTCAGACCCCAGTCTCATTATGGACCCCTTACCAAACTGTTTTTCTATTTGGCTTATAGCCAAATCTATTGCTTTAGTTTTTGCTTTTTCTGCCGGTTCTGCCATTACTGTATTTCCTCCTTAAGTGTCCCAGTTAATATTAATTGTTAATGTTAGTTTCTAAGTTTGTATAAACCCAGAGGTTTATGAACTGCTCCCTCTTTGTTTAACATGCTGCTGTAAAGTATAACTTCGTTTACCGTAAAACTTAAATCAAAAAGTTTGGTGCATTCCTTTAGGGAATTTTTTGTAAAACTTTCTATATTTTGCGCAAGAGTCTTGCCGGCTCCCTTAGTTTTTAAACGAAAAAGCGTCAGGTGAGGGGTGTAAACTCTGGAGCTTTCCTCTGCTAAACCACTCTCTGAAAGTGACTTATTTATAATATCAAATAGTCCGCTTAATTCAATATTATCTTCTATTCCAATAGCAACGGTCCTGAACCTATGTTTTGAAGGCAGGTACTTAAAACCTGATAGCTTAAGTTTAAAGGGCTTTAAGTCCCTTAGAGCTTTAGCCAAAACTTCTTTTGTTCTTTCTATTGAGCCGCTATCTAGCTCTCCAAGAAACTTAAGCGTAAGGTGAATAGAGGGACCTTTTACCTGGCTTATGCCTTTTGCCTCCTCTGGCATTAACTTGCCTGAGGTTTTTCCAATATGAGTTTTTATATCTTCACTTATTGGTATTGCAATGAAAGCTCTTATTTTATCCTTATCTTTTATCGCAGTGCCTATGTTTTACTCGGTTTCATTTAAAACATTAATTGCCATTGTAACCCCTTCAAGGCATGATGACCGCCTGATCTTATCTCTTGGACCTTTAAAGCTGAATTTCTTTGTATAGTCAACACTATTTAAAGTTACTGTTATATAAACTGTGCCTAGAGGTTTTTTTACTGTTCCTCCCCCGGGGCCGGCGATTCCTGTAATTGAGACTGCAATAATATTAGTTATTTTAGACTTCTTTAGCTTTTTGATTAACCCGCGGCTCATCTCAATGGAAGTCTGTTTAGATACGGCGCCGTATCTTTTTAAGGTGTCTTCCCTTACCCCTAGGAGGGTTAACTTAGCATCGTTATGGTACGTAACCACACCGCCCAAATATATTTCAGATGCCCCGCTACTTTTTGTTAAAAGGCTGCCCAGGAGCCCTCCGGTGCAGCTCTCGGCTGTAGCAATGAAAACTTTTTTTTCTTTTAAGAGCTTTTTTAGTACTCTTAGTTTATTGTCGAGCTTATTTTCTAAAGCCTTCAAGTAGTCCTATCCTAACCAAAAATATAATATAAACTGAGCCGAGAGGTTTGCATAAACCCCGGCCATCACATCGTCCATGACTACTCCCCATCCGCCGGGTAAGTTAGATTCTGCCCAATTTGCCGGGAAGGGTTTTAGGATATCAAAAATCCTGAAAAGAATAAAGACCATTATTATGTTGATGGCAGTTACGGGAAGAAGGAAGAAGGCAAAACCGTAACCGATGATTTCGTCAATTACAACTGCCCCCGGGTCGCCTGAGCCTAGCAAGGGAATAGCCTTATAAGAGATATATACAGAAAAGGCTAAAAAGATAAATAAGAGGGCTATGCCGTAGTATAGGCCCAGTTTGTCAACTAATAGAGCCAGAGGGATGCCCCAAAGAGTGCCAACAGTGCCTGAGGCAAAGGGGGAGTAGCCAAGGCCCGTGCCGGTGGCGAAAAATAGTATAATATTGTCTTTTAATTTATCTGTCATTTATATACTTCCTACTTTAATAAGTAAAGCGTCTCATATTGATGTTTAATAGCAGTCCAACTGACATAATTGTAGTAAGGAGAAATGACCCTCCGTAGCTTATAAATGGAAGGGGTACTCCAACAACGGGAAGCAGCCCGGTAACCATACCAATATTTATAATAAAATGCCAGAAAAGCATGGAGGTTACACCTATGGCAACAATAAATGCAAACCTGTCTTTTGCAGTTTTAGCTGTGTTAATTCCAGCCATTATGAGTGTAATAAACAGCAGGAAGAGGACAAAAGTTCCTGCAGCTCCGAATTCTTCTGCGAAAATTGCAAATATAAAGTCCGTATGGTGCTCCGGCAAGAACTCCAATGTTCCTTGCGTGCCTTTTGTAAATCCTTTGCCAAAGAAACCACCGGAACCAATGGCAATTTTGCTTTGCAGCAAGTGATAGCCGGACCCATAGGGGTCGCCTGAGGGGTCAATAAAACTGAGGAGCCTTGCCTTTTGATAGGCTTTCAGGTTAAACCATCCTATTGGTAGAAGGAGGGCTACAAGGCCTGATGAGACAATCAGGGTCCTGGTGCTAAGACCAACTGTTAAAATAATTGATACAAAAATTATAAAATGCAGGAGAGCTGTACCTAAATCCGGCTGCCTTGCTATTAAGAGAAATGGTACTGCTAATAAAATCAGAGGGAAAGCTATATCAGAAAAACTCAAACCGTTTCTGGAAATCTGTCTGTCTCCGAAAAACTTTGCCAGCACTATTATGAGAGCAAGTTTGCTGAACTCAGAGGGTTGGAAAACTATAAAACCCAAATCTAACCACCGCCTCGCTCCTCCAACTTTCATTCCTATTATAAGTGTTAGAATTAAAACTACTATTAAAGCTAAATAAATAACATAGGCAAAGCGGTCTATGTAAAGATAGTCAATTATTAGCAGGGGGATTAGCGCGGCAAGGCTTACAAAAACCCAGAAGATTTGTTTTTGATATATAACAGGGTTGTGAAGGTATGTAGCGCTGTAAATAGTGCTTATGCCTATTATGGTTAAAAGTAAGGTGACACTGACTGTTAGCCAATCTATGTGAGAGAATATTCTTCTGTCTATCATATCTTCTCGTCTTCTTTTGCAGTGCCTGAGTTATTTATATCTTCATCAGGTTTAGGCCTAAACTTTTCTTCGGAACTCATAAAGGCGCTTATGACATCCAGGGCTAGGGGGGCAGCCCCTTTTGAGCCAAACCCTCCGTGTTCCACTATGACGGCAACAACTATTTCGGGATTGTCAAAGGGGGCGAAACCTGCAAAGAGGGCGTGGTCCCTAAACTTGTAAGGAATTTTCGTTATGTCCTTAATCCTCTTTTTCATTCTCACAACCTGAGCTGTGCCGGTCTTTCCTGCAATTTTAAAATCATTATACCTAAGTCTTCCCGCTGTTCCGCCCTTCTCTGTTACTACGCCGCGAAGGCCTGCTCTAAGTATAGTTATTGTTTCTTCTGATAAGGGTACCAGGTTTTTTACCTCAGCCTCTGTAGTTCTTATTACATGGCCGTCAAAAGTTTCTATCTTGTCTATTAGTTTCGGCTTGTAAAGAGTTCCGCCGTTTGCAATTGCAGAGTATGCATTTGCAAGTTGCAAAGGGGTAGAGAGCATGTAACCCTGGCCAATGGACAGGTGAATCGTTTCCCCGTCGTACCATGGCTCCCCGAACCGTCTTTTTTTCCATTCATTGGATGGCAGGAGCCCTGCGTATTCGCCGCCTAAGTCAATCCCCGTAGGGGAGCCAAAACCAAACTGACTTGCATAAAAATGCAGGTTTGTCAGTCCCAGCTGAAGTGCTACTGGGTAGAAAAAAGTATCGGCGCTTTCCACAATTGCCCTGTGTATATTAATAGAACCGTGACCGGATTTTTTCCAGTTCCTGTAAGTTTCTCCGGCGAACTTAAAAGCCCCACCTGCTTTGATTTTTGTATCCTTAGTTATTACATTTGTCTCCAGAGCAGCCGCTGCCGTAACTACCTTGAATGTAGATGCAGGGGGGTAGACTCCTTTTATAGCTCTGTTAGTGAGGAGCTTGTCAGGGTGACCTGTAATGGCGCGCCACTCGCTTTTGTCGAGTCCGGTGGTCAGAAGGTTAGGGTCAAAAGAGGGGGTGCTGACAAGGGCAAGTACATTGCCGGAGCGAGGGTCCAGGGCAACAATTGCGCCGGTTTTACCTTCCATAGCGTTCCAGGCTGCCAGCTGAGTGGGGAGGTCTATGGTGAGCCTTACGCTGTTGCCTCTGTAAGGTTCTATACTTTTTATGGCTCTTATCTCATTACCCTTTGCATCTACTTCAAGCCTGATACCTCCGTCTATTCCCCGAAGTACAGGCTCTAAGGTTTTCTCTAATCCGTATTTTCCGATTTTATCTCCCGGAGTGTACCCCCTGTGTCCAACCTCTTTAAAGGCGTTAATTTCAAAGTCATTAATTTCCCCCAGATAACCTGTTATATGTGAAGTAGCGTTGCCGTAGGGATAATTTCTGTGAGGGCCTGATTCCAGAATTATTCCCGGCATATTCCATTTGCTGCCTTCAATGGCGCTCATCTCCTTCCATGAGAGATTTTCTTTAAGAGTTACTGCCAGGTAAGCAGGGCGTTTTTTAGCATCTTTGAGTCTTTCTTTAATCTGCGCGGCATCAATATTAATCAGGCCTGTTAGTTTATTTATTGTTTTGTCTATGTCGCCCATATCCTCGGGAATTACAGAAAGGTTAAAACCCTGGGTGTTTCCCGCTATTATATAACCGTTCCTGTCCAGTATAAGTCCCCGGGGTGCTTTTGCTTTTAGCAGTCTCACCCTGTTGTTTATAGATAGTTCTTCAAAGTAAGTGCCTTTGTAGAGCTGAATGTACCAAAGCCTCATCATTAATATGGCAAAAAATATTGACACTACTGCTACAACCAATGGCAGTCTTCTTGTTAGGTCACCGGGTTTTTTATCTCCAATGTAAGTTCTCATGGGAAGTCTTTCTTCTAGTGAAAAGTGCCTTTAAATTTATTTAATTCAAACCTATCGTCAAGCCTGAGAAGGGCAAGTATTATTATTGGAGCAAGGAGCCCTGTCATTAAGGCAGTAGGGATAATAACCTTATAGAGGACCGCAAGGTTAACTATGTCTAACATTAGATAGTAAACAACCAAACCTTTTACAAGTGAAAATAAACCAAGCATTATTGTTTGGGCGTTACGGCTTTTTATTTGCAGTTTGTGAGAGAAGAGGTAGGTGAAAACATAAACTATAATAAGACTAAAAGATGTTACACCCATAACACCTCCTGTAAATGCGTCAGACAAGTAACCCATAACGAAAGTTAGGATTACACCAATGGCAGTAGGGCGAGTTATGGCAAGGTGAAATGTTATTATAAGCAGCACATCAGGCAGGGGCATCCAAGGTAGTATAGTACTCTTGATTAAGAGAAAAAGAATGGCTAGAGGTAGTATTATTATGTAGTCTTTCACCGGCTCTCTTCTCCTCTCTGCCGCCCTGCGCCGCTGCCGGAGGTAATGATTAGTACATCTTCCAGGTTGTCTGTCCTTACCTCAGGAACCGCTTTGATGGTTTTAAAAAAACTTTTTTTATTCCCACTTACTTCAACTACCTCTCCAACAGAGAGTCCTTTAGGGTAAAGGCCCGATACCCCTGCAGTAATAATCTTCTCACCCATGAGGGCCTGGTCAACTTGCCTGATATATTTTATATTAAGCGTTTCAGACCCATCGCCCGATGCCATTGCCTTGGTCCTGGATTTTTGCAAGACCGTGTCAATGTTGAATCTTGGGTCTGTTATGAGCAGCACTTGGGAGGTGCGGCTTTCTATGGTCATTATTTTTCCAACCACTCCTCTTGGCACTATAACAGGCATATGTATTTCTATACCGTCTCTTCTGCCCCTGTTTACCGTAAGAGTTCTGGTCCAGGAGCCGCTCAGCTCCCCTCCGCTGGACCCTATAACCCTTGCAGTGACAGTTTCAAAGGGGGAGGCTTCTTCATATACCAGGATTTCTTTAAGCCTGGCTGAGAGGGCAAGTCCTTCTTTTAAGCGGTTGTTTTCGTTGTTAAGGAAGTCTATCTTGGAGAGCAGTTTTTTATTCTCTTCTCTAGTTCCTACAAGAAGCAGGTAGTCGTCAAAGGTTGATCCGACGGAGTTTTTTATAAAGTGTATGGATTGTTGGATAGGGGATGTAAAAAAATAAATAATTTCTCTTGCCTGAGTTCCTCCCTGGGAGCCCCTTACATGGTAAGTAACCAGTTGCACAGATAACAGGCAAAAGACTAATGAAGTGAGTACTACTTGGTGGCGTTTTAGGAAGTCGAACATTTTTTAATTTTGCAGTGTAACCTCTCTTAGAAGCCTTAACTCATCGAGCGCCTTTCCTGCGCCCATTACCACGCAGGTAAGGGGATCGTCTGCAATAAGTACAGGCAGTTTAGTGTCGTCTTTAATTGCTTTGTCAAGATTCTTAAGAAGAGCCCCGCCGCCGGCAAGTACGATGCCCTTGTCCACTAAGTCCGCTGCAAGCTCGGGAGGGATAGTTTCTAAAACCTGTTTGATAGCTTCTATAAGTTGTTTGATTGGTTCGTTAAGAGCTTCTCTTATTTCTCCTGCTTCTATTTTTATGGTTGCAGGAACACCTGTTACAAGGTTAGCTCCTTTTATCTCAATCATCTTTTTTGCCTCATCTCCCATAGCTAGTCCAATTTTCATTTTTATTTTTTCAGATATTCCATGTCCAATGGAGAGGTTGTACTTTCTTTTTATGTACTGCATGATTACTTCGTCAAACTTGTCTCCGCCAATCCTGATAGACTTAGCTTTTACTATTCCTGCAAGTGATATAACGGCAATCTCCGATGTGCCTCCGCCTATATCAACAATCATGTTTGCCGATGGCTCTGTAATAGGGAGGCCTGCGCCAATTGCTGCTGCCATTGGTTCTTCTATAAGGTAAACTTCAGCTGCCCCTGCAGAAAAAGCAGAGTCTTTTACAGCCCTTTTTTCAACTTGAGTAATCCCGGAGGGAACACCTATAATGATTCTTGGTCTTATGAAAAGTTTTCTGTTGTGTACTTGTGCGATAAAGTATTTAAGCATTTCTTCTGTTACTTCAAAGTCTGCTATAACCCCGTCTTTAAGTGGTCTTATAGCTGTAATGTTTCCAGGGGTACGGCCAAACATTGCTTTGGCTTCTTTTCCTACAGCTAAAACTCGCCTGCCTTTACCGTCTTTTTTAACGGCAACAACAGAGGGTTCATTAGAGACTATGCCCTGGCCTTTAACATATATAAGAGTACTGGCAGTACCTAAATCAATGGCTAGATCGTTGCTAAACATACCGAGAAGAAAGTTAAACATGAAAACTCCTTATAAATTACAGTTTTATAGTAATTCATACTATCAGAAAAGGCAGTTTCGTGGCAAGTTAATTTTCTCAAAAACAGTTGATTTTATAAGGAAAATTCATTAACATGGTTGTTTCTTACTATTGGCTGGTTTGGTGTTTACTGACCGCGAAATAAGTGATATTTGTGATGAAAAATTTTGATTGTAAGAAAAACATAAAAATCAGTATAGATACCTGGGAGGAGTTTTAAATGCTTGAATTCAATAGAAGTAAGCGTCGTTCATGTGTTGTTCTCTTGTCTTTTGCAGCCATTGTAGTTGTTTTTGTTTTCATGGGTATAGGC
>CBDUXU010000026.1:0-19496 GCA_965371285.1 uncultured bacterium
TTTTGATAAAATTGAAAAAAAACAAATTGAAGAAAAAAATGGAAATAGGAAAAACAATAGCAAGACAAACAAGGAGGACTAATGCCAGTAAAAATTAAAGAGGGACTAACTTTTGACGATATACTTTTGGAACCGGCCCATTCCAAAATACTACCGAGAGATACTGATATATCTACAAACTTAACAAAAGAAATAAAACTTAAAATACCTCTCCTAAGCGCTGCTATGGATTCTGTAACAGAGTGGCGAATGGCTATTGCCTTGGCCGGTGAGGGAGGAATGGGTATCATACATAAAAACCTTACCGTAGATATGCAATCAGCTATGGTTGACAAGGTTAAGAAATTTGAAACCGTTGTTATAAAAGACCCTCGCACGCTAAATGCTGACCAGAAACTAAAAGATGCCCTCCAGATAATGAAAGAAGAAAACATTTCCGGTTTTCCGGTTTTAAACAATGGAATACTGGTGGGAATCCTTACTAACAGGGACATAAGGTTTGAAACAAATGTAAATAAAAAAATAATAGACATAATGACAAAAAATGTCATCACTGGACCACTTGGTGTTTCTATTGAAGATGCAAAAAAGATTATGCATAAACATAGGATTGAAAAACTTCCTGTTATTGATAAAAAAGGCAAACTTAAGGGCCTTATCACCTGGACTGACATTGATAAAAGAGAAAAAAGGCCTAATGCCTGTAAAGATAAACTTGGCAGGCTAAGGGTTGGAGCAGCTGTTGGAGTATCCAAAGACAGGGAGCAGCGCACTCAATCTCTGCTTGATGCAGGAGCGGATATTATTGTTATAGACACTGCCCACGGCCACAGCGTAGGGGTTTTAAATGCTGTCAGGGACACAAAGAAAAACTTTAAATGCCAGGTCATGGCAGGCAACATTGCCACCAAAGCTGCAGCAGAGGCTCTTATTAAAGCAGGAGCAGATGCCATAAAAGTCGGTGTTGGCCCCGGTTCTATATGTACAACCAGGATAGTCTCGGGAATTGGCGTGCCTCAGATAACTGCCGTAATGGAAGCCGTAAAAGTTGCCAAGAGAAAGGGAGTGTCTGTTGTTGCTGACGGAGGTATTAAATATTCGGGAGACATTACAAAAGCTATGGCAGTTGGTGCAGATTGTGTGATGATGGGCAGCATGTTTGCCGGTACTGATGAAAGCCCCGGCGAGACAGTTCTGCTCCAGGGCAGAACATTTAAACTGTACCGAGGCATGGGGTCTATTGAAGCCATGAAAGACGGAAGTAAAGACAGGTATTTTCAAGATGATGTAGAGAGCGACTTAAAACTTGTGCCAGAGGGGATTGAAGGCAGGGTACCTTATAAAGGTCCTGTTACTTCTACAATCTATCAGTTAATAGGAGGACTTCGCGCAGGTATGGGGTACTGCGGAGCTAAAAACCTTAAAGAATTACATAAGAATGCAAGTTTTGTTAAAATAAGCACTGCCGGACTTAGGGAAAGCCATGTCCATGATGTTACAGTAACTAAAGAAGCGCCTAATTATAAATTAGATAGTTAATTTAAAAAAACTTCGGAGAATCCACTGCCAGATGAGTAATCGCAATGATAAACATGATAAACAAATAGACATACACAAGAACAAGATTCTAATCCTGGATTTTGGCTCTCAATACACTCAGCTCATTGCAAGAAGAATTAGGGAAGCCAAAGTCTATTCAGAAATTCATCCTTATAATATAAGTTTAAAAAAAATCAAAGACTTCAAACCTAAGGGAATTATTCTCTCCGGCGGACCCTCAAGCGTACATGACAAAAAAGCCCCCACCATCTCCAAAGAAGTTTATGAACTTGGTGTGCCGGTGCTTGGCATCTGTTATGGAATGCAGCTTACTACAAAACTCTTTGGCGGTAAGGTAAAAAAATCCAGCAAGAGAGAGTTTGGCGTTGGCACTGTAAAGGTGACAACAGAAAAAAGTATTTTTGCGGGACTTAAGGTGAATAACTTACAAGTCCTTATGAGCCACGGAGACAGGGTAGAGAAAGTCCCTGAGGATTTTAAGATTACCGCCCGCACAAATAACTCTGTTATAGGTGCCATGAGTAATGAGAAAAAACAAATCTATGGCGTCCAGTTTCACCCTGAAGTTGCCCACACTCCAAAGGGAGCTAAACTCTTAAAAAACTTTCTAAAGATATGTAAGTGTCGCCGCACATGGACTATGAAAAACTTTATTGAAACCGCCGTAAGTGACATTAGAGAACAGGTCGGAGGTAGTAAAGTTGTTTTAGGCATAAGCGGAGGAGTTGACTCTTCAGTTACTGCAGCTCTGGTGCACCGAGCAATTGGAAATAAACTGACTTGCATCTTTGTAGATAACGGAGTACTTCGCAAGAACGAGGGAACTCAGGTTGAGAAGATGTTAAAGAGTCATTTTAAGATGAAAATTAAAAAAGTTGACGCTTCCAAAATATTCTTGAAAAAACTAAAAGGGGTAACTGACCCGGAGAAAAAACGAAAAATCATAGGGGCAGAGTTCATACATCTCTTTGACAGAGAGGCCCATAAGATAAAAGGAGTGGAGTTTCTGGCTCAAGGCACATTATATCCCGATGTTATAGAAAGTGTTTCCTTCAAAGGCCCTTCCGCTACGATTAAAAGTCATCACAATGTCGGCGGACTGATTAAAAATATGAAACTCAAACTGGTTGAACCTCTTAGGGAGTTATTCAAAGACGAGGTGAGGCTTCTTGGCAGTGAACTGGGCATGCCTGACGAGATGGTTGACCGACATCCTTTCCCCGGTCCTGGGCTCAGTATAAGGATAATCGGAGAAGTTACTAAAGAGAGGTGTGATATACTGAGGGATGCCGACCAGATAGCTATTGAAGAAATTAGAAAAGCAGGGTGGTATGACAAAATCTGGCAGGCCCTTACCGTGCTCCTCCCTGTTAAGTCGGTGGGGGTTATGGGTGATGAGAGGACTTATGAGAATACTGTTGCCTTTAGGGCAGTTGAGAGTGTTGACGGTATGACCGCCCAGTGGGTGCATGTACCTTATGAAGTTTTAAACAATATTTCCACTAGGATTATAAATGAGGTGAGAGGTGTTAATCGGGTGGTTTATGATATATCGTCCAAACCGCCCGCTACCATAGAATGGGAATAGTCATTATACGGTAATAATTGGCTCTCATTAATAGTTATATTGGAGACCAATATATTACCGCTAAGCTTTTTATTATTTTTCTATATGATAACAATATATTCCCAGGGTGAATGGGAATAAGAAGAAATTTTATGAGTAGGAGTATAAACTATGTCCGTAGATGATTTAAAAGGTAGAGAGACCTGGAGACTCTTTCGCATAATGAGCGAGTTCGTTGATGGTTTTGACGAACTGGGAGACATCGGCCCTGCTATAAGTATATTCGGCTCTGCCCGCTTTGACGAAAATCATAGATACTATAAAGATGCTGTAAAAATTGCAGACCTCTTGAGTAAAGAAGACTTCACAATTATAACAGGCGGAGGCCCGGGCATAATGGAGGCTGCCAACAAGGGCTCTACTGAAAACGGCGTCTCCATTGGTTTAAACATCAAACTTCCCCTGGAGCAGGTTCCAAATCCCTATCAGAATAAATCATTAAATTTTAAATACTTCTTTGCCCGTAAGGTTATGTTTGTAAAATATGCAATGGGTTATGTTTGTATGCCCGGAGGATTCGGCACTCTGGACGAAATGTTCGAATCCCTTACTCTTATGCAAACCCATAAGGTTTATCCATTTCCCGTTGTTCTTTTCGGCAGTGATTACTGGAACCCTATAGTAGATTTTATAAAAGGCCCTATGCTTGATGAGGGGACCATATCAAAAGAAGACCTAGATCTTATTACGATGACCGACGACCATGAGGAAGTCCTGACTATTATGGAAAAACACAGAGCGTGGAAACTTAAAATGATTGAAGATGCAGAAACTATAAAAGAAGCAAAAGAAAAAAAGGTAAGAATAAAAAGCGGCTTTACTGATGAAGGGATATAGTATGAAAATTTTAAAATCTTTTTTATTATTAATTAGTATAGTTTTTTTAACAGGCTGCGTAGCAGGCCTTACTCCTCCAGGTCTTTCCTCTCTCCAAGAGAAGGTTCTGGAAGGCAGAGGCAAAAACAAAATACTTGTTATAGAAATCTCCGGTGCGATTTTTGACAAAGAAAAGAAAAATTTCCTGGGCAATGTAACACAGCCCCGCCTTACCTCCCGCGTGAGAGAAGAACTGGACAAAGCGAGAGAAGATAAAAACATTAAGGCAGTTATACTACGCATTAACAGCCCCGGAGGAGCAGTGACTCCTTGCGACATGATTTACCACGAGATAACTAAGTTTAAAAAAGAAACAGGAGTTTATGTCCTTGCGCAGTTTCTAAGCGTATCTGCATCAGGGGGTTACTACATAGGTTTAAGCGCCGATGAAATTATGGCTCACCCGACAACAGTAACAGGGGCAGTGGGAGTTATATCCCTATCTACTGACCTGACAGGGCTGATGGAAAAGATAGGAGTTAAGAGCAGGACTTTCAAAAGCGGCGACAAAAAAGATGTCGGCTCGCCATTTAGAGCTATGACTAAAGAAGATCGCGCAATATACCAGTCACTAATAGACGAACTCTTTGACAGGTTCGCAGCAGTCCTGATGGAAAGCAGGCCAAGCCTGACAGGTGACAGCTTCAAAGTCATCACAGACGGAAGAATACTAACTGCTAAACAGGCACTCAAACTTGGCGCAATAGATAGTATTGGCTATATGGACGATGCAATCATCGCTGTTAAAAAAGGAGCAAAAATCAAAGATGCCACAGTAATAACCTACGGCAGAAGCGGCTCGTACAAAACAAACATATTCTCCAAAAGCGACTTAAACATAGAGGCGAACTTAAACCTATTAAACATAGAGAGTGGCTTGGGTAGCGGAAACAGCTCTCCATTTATGTATATGTGGCTCCCCTGACCAACGTGACGTTGGATCCAATTAAAAAGAGCGGTTCCACCGCGGGGAATTGAAAGACACAACTGTAAAGCCTGTCCTGAGCGATACGTAGTGTTAGACGAAGGGCTGGACCAACGAGAAAGACATGGTAAGTTTATTGGTAGTCACTTAAAATAGGAGATTGAAAGTTAATAAATGACAGAAGAATTAAAAAAAGAACCAGTAGTTTTTATTTCATACTCACATGATTCTCCTGACCATAATAAATGGGTAGGAGAGTTTGCTTCTTCTCTTGTTGAGAAGGGTGTTGATGTTATTTTAGACCAATGGGACTTGTCATTCGGTGGTGATGTTCCTAGATTTATGCAAGAAGGTGTGAGTGATTCTGATAGAGTCCTAATGATTTGTACAGAGTCTTATGTAAGAAAGGCAAATGATGGAGATGGTGGTGTAGGTTTTGAAGCTATGATTGTTACAGGCGAGCTGGTGCAGAATGTTGGTAGCACAAAATTTATACCAGTTGTCAAACAAGGTATTGCTGAACCAATTCTACCGTCATTCTTACAAACTAAATTTTATGTAAACTTAGGAGTTGTTGAAATATTTGAAGAACAACTGGAGTTATTATTGAGAGAGTTACACAAAGTGCCTTTAGTATCAAAGCCTCCATTGGGAAAGAACCCTTTTACTAAAACTCCGTCAGGAAAAGAGGCTTCTATTGACAAAAAAGTTGATGATAATTTAGTTGTGTCAACGCAAACATCAAGTTCATTGGATTGTTATAAAAGGGCAAGAGGTATTGTTTTATCTGAGGATTTAAAAGCTTGGAGGCTAGAAGTAGTTAATTTGAAATCTCCAGTGGATACAGGTTTAAAAGATTGGTTGAGTAAAAATGGGGGAAGTATTCCAGACACCAAGAGTGATATGCCAGGCTTTATTTTAAGTTACACCAATATTTATGAAAAACTTTTTTCTTTTTCATTAGCTGGGGTTGAGTCAGGTAGTGGAAAATTTTCAAATCAAATTTCTATGGTAGATTATTTTTTAAAACCTTCAGACTGGAGGACTAGTGGCTATACTCTTCTTATAGAATTGCCGGAGGCAGCAACATTTATTTACCATTTATTACATGGTGCTGTTTGTATGCTGACTTATCAACTCTCACTTGGAACTACTCTTGCTAAATCTAGTGTATTTAAAAATAGGTTATCTCTAGAAGAAAGTAAGTTAATTATAGATAATATTGGATTGTCTTATTTAGCAACTTCTTTTGATGGTACTGCCCAGGTAGTTGCATTCTTTGATGACCTGCCTGAGAATTGGCCTTGGTTGCTTGAGATATTTGGTAGTAAGAGTGAATTTAAAGCATCATTATGTGCTTACTGTATGGTTCTGAATATTATGGAAGCTGCAAAATGGAGTAAAAAAAGTATTTCAAATAGTGATATTGATGTAGAGAAGGATTTTAGATATTTTAATACGCCTACATATTTCTATTACACAGATGAAGCAATCTTAGAGAGAGCATATAGGTTGTTAATGTATAATCAAGAAAGTGTAAAGGGAATTTGGAGAGATTTAGACGTTCCTGATGACAAAATGAAAGAAATGTGGGCTTATTGGATATCTTTATTACCGGGAGAAGATTTTCATAGTTATAGAAGTTCACTGTTAGAAAAGGCCATCCATAAAAACTTATTTAATGATATTAATGTATAAGGAGTAAAGTAATTGAAATCATACAAAAAAGAACTTTGGTTTGAAGTGCCTACTCGCAGGGCGTTTGTAAATATTACTCCTGAAGTCACAAAGTGTCTCGGCGAGAGCGGAATTAAAGACGGCCTCTGCCTGGTTAACGCCATGCATATCTCAGCCTCTGTTTTCATTAATGACGACGAGTCGGGGCTTCATGAGGATTTTGAAAAATGGTTAGAAGGGTTGGCTCCCCACGAGCCAATTAGCCAATATAGACACAACGACACAGGCGAAGACAACGCAGACGGACACCTGAAGAGACAAATTATGGGCCGCGAAGTGGTTGTATCTGTAACAGACCATGATTTTGATTTCGGCCCCTGGGAACAAATATTCTACGGCGAGTTTGACGGCAAACGCAAAAAAAGAGTTCTGGTTAAAATCATAGGAGAATAACTGTAGAGGTTAATGAAAAACTTTTTTAATGTTTATGTGCTTTTACTGGCGCTGCTGTTTACATCAACAGGTTTAGAGGCAAAAGACTATAAAAGTGTTTTTGGTTTTACTGCTGATTTTAATAACAAGTGGCTGGTTATTTCCAGGCAAACTCTTAAGGAGAATAAAGATCTTTTTAATTCCCCTGAGCTTCAAGGTCTTTCTCCTGCAGTTATCGAGAGAGTAATTGAAGTTGTTGACTCCGGCAGGATGGAGCTAATGTATAGAAGAGGTGATGACAAGCAGTTTGCTGACAATATAAACTTCATGCTTTTAACTACTGATAAGCTGCAGCTCTCTTATCCTAAAAATTCCTGTGAGGCAGTGAAAAAAAGTTTAAAAGTCCATTATAAAAGAGAAACAGATAGTACACTTTATAGTTGCGGGTATAGGGAAGTTGGCGAGGTGGGGATGGTTATGATGGTTTTTGATGGTGCCATAATAGGAACAACTAATTATAGTTATCAATTCCATAGTCCGGAAGGAACGGTTCAGTTAACATCTACCTGCAGAAAAGGCAGGTGCGACATTGTTGCAAATGAAATAGATGAAATGTTTGAAAAAATTAGGTTTCATTAAAGAAGAAAAAGGAGAGATGCATTATGCCAGAAGGTAACATGACAATAACACTAACAACAGATTTCGGTACCAAAGACCCATGGGTAGGGTCTATGAAAGGTGTTGGAATGTTTATAAATCCAAATATAAACCTAATAGACATAACACACGAAGTGGAGCCGGGAAATATTTTTGAAGCTGCATTTATTCTTGCAAACACTTTTGGAGCATTTCCAAAGGGAACCATACATATAGCAGTGGTTGACCCTGGAGTCGGCACAGAGAGGGACCCGATTGTTATACTGACAGAAAATCATTTCCTCATCGGCCCCGACAACGGAGTATTGTCTCTTGCAGTTGAGCAAACAGAGGTAAGGAAGGTTGTGAAAATAACCAATGATGATTTTTTTCAAAAACCTCTTAGTTCAACATTCCATGGCAGGGATATTTTTATGCCAACAGCAGCCTACATCACCAGAGGAGTTTCTCTCGGCGACATAGGCGAAGAAGTTACTGACTTTGTTAAAATTACTTACCCAAGTGTGGTTAAGGAAGGGGACTCGGTAATAGGTGAGGTTATGTATATTGATAACTTCGGAAACTTAATTACTAACATAAAAGCAGATTCACTGAAACATTTATTAGACGCAGGGAAAGTAGAGACGGAAATTAAATGCCTGACTATTGATGATGTTTTGGATTCCTATTCCGATAGGGGAGTCGATGCACCTGTGGCAATTGTTGGCAGCCTCGGTTACCTGGAGATTGCTTATTTTAACGGCAGCGCTGCAAACTTCACTGAAGCCAAAGTAGGAGAGAAGGTTACAGTTAGAATAAAGAAATAAAAATAAAATCATAATATAATAAAAAAAGCGGGCTCTTTCTTATAGAGTCCGCTTTTTTTATGTAATACTTAAATGGTTTTATTTTTTGTCATTTTACTTCTCAGCCATTTTAGTCCTCGACCATTTTATTTCTCTTCGTAATGATACTGGTATCTGGTTACAAAACCTCTGTCTAAAAAAACTTCAAATCTGGTTGTTTTTCTGGTTGTTTTTGCGGTATCTACAACTACTTGACCGAAAACTTTCTTGCGGGGTTTTGTTATTACATCATGTAAGAATACTAACTTTACGTTATAGTTGCCGAGGTCAATAACTTCATAAGGTTCACCGAAGAGCAGTATTAAATTTTCTTTAGTTGTTAGTCCTGGTTTTATGTTTGTTTCGTTAATCTGCTCTCTGTCTATCTCTGCACCTTTTGTTATAACAATCGGGTCTAACCCGGCGCATCCTGTCAAAATTAATAGGGAAATTACAAATAAAACTTTTTTCACTTTATTCTCCTTTTCTAGCTAGCTGAATATATTTTTTGTGAAGTTTTAGTAAGCTCCCCAATAGGAAACCTGCCTTCATTTACCTTAGTTACGGGAGTAATACCTTGAATACTGTTTGTAATAAATATCTCATCATAAGTCAATATCTTAGATAATTTAATCTGTTTTTCCTGTACTTTCAAGCCATTTTTTGTAAGTTTACCTATAAGGTGTTCTCTGGTAACTCCCGGCAGTATGCCGCTCCCAAGGGGAGGGGTATATATGATGCCTTTTTTGACTAAAAAGACATTACCTGTAAGAGATTCACTAATATAACCGCTTTCATTTACCCATAGTAGGTCATCATAACCTTTGGACTTGGAACTGTATTTACTAAGTATCATGTTAAGAAGATTAGTGCTTTTTATCCCTGCAACCGACAATGAGGAGCCTGTTTCTGTTAGAACTTTTATGCCTTTTTTTAGATTATTGTTTATTGATTTTAGATCCAGCTTATTGCATGTAATTAAAACTGTCGGTTTTAGATTTGTTTTTAACCCATAACCTGATTGGTCTTCGCCCCGGGATATTGTAATCCTTACAGATAGGTCTTCATTAGATTTTTTTGTTCTATTGGATTTTATTAATTGAATTACTGCTGCGACCAATCCAGAGGGGATTTTTATTTTTGTTTGTCGGCCGGCAAATTTTAATCTTTTTAAATGCTCTTTTAATAAAAATGGCTCACCGTTAAATGTTCTTAGGGTTTCAAAAATCGCGTCTCCATAATTAAAACCTCTATCGTAAATCGATAAGGTAGCTTTATTTTTAGCCATTATTTTGCCATTTAAATATACTTTATTCATGGAAATATTTATTATGCAGTTTCCCTGTCGGTTTTTTTATTAATATTTTTAATAACATCGGTGAAGTCTTTTGCTTTTAATATTGTTTCATCAAATTCTTTCTCTGCTACTGAATCTGCTACAATTCCACCGCCGACATGTATGTGGAGGTTATTATCTTTTATAACAGCAGTCCTAATAGCCATAGAGATGTCCATGTCGCCGTTTAAATTTATATATCCAATACCACCTGTGTAGAGACCTCTCCCGGTTGGTTCAAGTTCGTCTATGATTTCCATAGCCCTAACTTTTGGAGCGCCTGTAATTGACCCTCCGGGAAAGATTTCCCTAATAGAGTCTCCCGCAGTTATATCCTCTCTAAGAGTTCCTTCTACGGTGGAGACCATGTGGTGGAGGTTAGGGTATGTAGCGATAGTTTGAAACTCTGTTACTGTTACGGAGCCGGGGGTGCAAATTTTCCCTAAATCGTTTCTCTCCAGGTCCACAATCATTACATGTTCTGCGCATTCCTTTGCGTTCGCTTTAAGGGCAACTTTTAACTCGTTATCTTCTATAACATTGCTGCCCCTTTCAATAGTTCCTTTAATAGGCTCTGTAGTTATGGTTCTGGTTTCACCGTTAGTCTTAACTGACATAAGTCTCTCGGGGCTGTTAGATATTATTTGAAAACTTCCAAAGTCCATGAAGCTGCTAAAGGTCGCTGGGCGGGTTGCGTGGAGGAATTTATATAAAGAGTAAGGTGCGTTTTTGTTTTCAGAAGTCATAGGGATTGTAAACATCTGGGAGATGTTTATTTGATAAATGTCTCCCGCTTCAATATAATTTTTTACTTTACTAATCTTGTTTAAATATTCATCTTTAGTCATGTTTGAATATGGCTCACCGAAAGTTATATAAGGTGGTGCTAAATCTAAAGAGCCGGAGTTATTACCTTCTAATAATTCTGCTATAGAATTAAATGTATCTCCGCTTTTATCTATGCCAATGGAAACTAAATAAGTTTCGTTTTTTTTGTGGTCGCAAACTAATATAGTGTCATAGAATCCCAAATTCATAAGAGGCAGTGTTGTGAGGGTATTTTTAGAATCTGATTTTTTGTTTTTGAATGTATCTTTTTCTATTAAATCTTTCAGGTCGTAAGAGAAGTATCCTAGGGCTCCGCCGCTAAAGGGGAAAGGGTTACTCCCTGGTTTGCTGATGGTGTTTAGTTTTTCTAAAACCCTGTCAAGGGCAAAAAACGGGTCGTCGGTTAGGTTTGTATCGTTTATATCACCTTTAGCACCCAGAAGGTTTAGTTTATCTTCAATATAAACTCCGCCGGAGTCGCATTTTAATTTTATAAGGGGAGAGGCACCCACAAAGGTAAACTTCCCGGGCGGGTTATCGCCGCTACTATCATTAGTATGAAAGGACATTATAAAAGGGCTCTCTAAGTGTGAGAGTTTTTCAAATGCAAAATGCGGCTCAGTAGCTGTTATGTTTGTTAGTTTTTTTATTATCATTTTGGTTAGGTGTATCAGTATAAACTTTTTTTGGAGTAATTTAAAGCCCCTTAAGTCATTCCCCTATTTCATTATGTTTGCCAGAGAAGAGAAAATATAGTATATTAGTAGTTTACTGATTGAGAGAAATAACAAACATAGAGCAAACAGATAATAGAAATATAATGAGCATAAACAGAAAAAAGACAAAACAAATTAATGTAGGGGGAGTCCTCATTGGCGGGGATGCGCCAATTGCGATCCAATCCATGACTACCACCGAAACTGCCGATGTTAAGGCAACAGTAGAGCAGATTAAAAAACTCGAGGATGTAGGGTGCGAGATTATACGGGTAGCAGTGCCTGAGGAGAGTGACGCAGAGGCTATTCCTTATATAAAGAAGGAAATCAATATCCCTATTATTGCAGATATTCACTTTGACTACCGCTTGGCCCTGAAAGCACTGGAAGGTGGGGTGGATTGCCTTAGGATTAACCCCGGCAATATTGGCGAGCTGGAGAGGGTTAAAAAGGTCGTAACTGCCGCAAAAGAGAGGGAAGTCCCTATTAGAATCGGAGTTAATGCCGGAAGTCTGGAAAAGCCCCTCCTGGAGAAATACGGTGCTCCAACACCTGAGGCAATGGTGGAGAGCGCCCTTGGGCACATTAAAATCCTTGAAGATATGGACTTTGATTTGATTAAAATCTCCCTTAAGGCATCAGATGTATGGAAAACAGTGGCTGCATATAGGCTTTTGTCCGATAAGGTCGATTATCCGCTCCATTTAGGCATAACAGAGGCTGGAACGCTGTTTTCAGGCTCCATTAAGTCTGCCGTAGGTTTGGGCATTATACTGGGAGAGGGAATTGGAGACACTATAAGGGTGTCTCTGGCAGGAGACCCCGTAGAGGAGGTTCGCGTAGGATGGGAAATATTAAAGAGTTTAGAGATTAGAAAAAGAGGTGTAAATGTCATATCCTGCCCCACTTGCGGCCGAATTAAGATAGACAGTATTACTATTGCCACAGAAATAGAGAAAAGGCTTGCTCATATTAAAGAACCTTTGGATGTAGCAGTAATGGGTTGCGTAGTAAACGGCCCTGGTGAGAGTCAAACTGCTGATGTAGGAATTGCCGGAGGGGATAGCTCTGCCATGCTCTATATACAAGGTGAGGCTATAAAGAAAATAGATGAAAAAGATATTATTGAAGAAGTTGTAGCAGAGGTAGAAAGACGAGTTAAGGGTGGTTAGTGTTTTCTATCATTTAAGTTTTATAGTCTTATAATAAAATGCAGGACTAAGAAATATACCTACATTTCCCATCTAAAAAAGGACTTATTTACTTACCATCAATGTTGCCAGTGACCAAGTACTGTGGGTCGGAGGCACCAATGTTAGTTGAAGAATTACTATTATTGTAATAAACATCTACGCCACCAGCATCACCCATATCAAGTATTAAATCATCTTGACCATTGCTATCTAGGTCTCCTGTTGCCATATCTTCTGGGTTAACCCAAGAAAAACTAGTGGCACTAGAGCTATTATTATAATGTACAGCTAAACCGTCTTGGCCTAAGTCCAAAATGATTTCGTCTTCTCCATTACCATCTAAATCTCCTGTTGCCATACTTTCAGGGTTATCTCTATTTATTTTAACAAATGAGGAGTTATCATGAATTACCCAAACTCCATAACGATTATAATCTAGCACTACATCGTCTTTTCCATTACCGTTAACATCTCCAACCACAATATTCTTTGGTGAATATCTGTGGACTCTAGTCCAACTTGTGTCATTATAATAAAACCAAAGACCTTTACGCGGAAATGTCAGAATTAACTCATCACCGAAAATGCCATCTACATTTCCTGCATACATATGGCTAGGGTTTTGTTTGGTTAGCTTTTCCCATGAGCTATTATCATAAAAAACCCAAACACCGTGCCGATTAAAATCACCGATTACATCTGCTTTTCCATTACCATTTATGTCTGCCACAACAAAATCTGCACCATCGACCATGGTTAATCTTTCCCATCTCTCATAATCATAGAGAGCCCAAGTGCCATAACCTCTCACATCGACCACTACTTCATCAATCCCAGAACCATCAAGGTCTCCAACTACAACGCCATCTGCGTGACTAGGTAAAATCCTGTTCCAAGGGGTAGAGTTATTTGTCAACACCCAAACAGCTTGTTTTTGTGCTTTAGCAGCAGCGCCAAGTATTAGGTCATTTTTGTGATTTGTTATAATTTCAGCAGAAAATACATCTTTGGCTTGCAGTATTAATATAGCGGTAATAGTAACTAAAGCTCCGATGAATTGTTTCATAATGTCTCCTTAGTTAAACCAGTGTTTTTAAACATCATTTTTGAATTATGGACTACTGTAACTTTGAGTTGTAACTATTATACAATAAAACCTTACAGATAGGTACTTTAATTGGTTTATACAAAAAGGTGAAAAGTTGGTATAGTATAGACTCCATTTATCAAGAGTAGGCAAGTGGATAAATTGATAAAGAGGTAGACCCTATTTCAATTTTAAGCGAGAGCAAGGGAAAGGGGACAAACACTTTTAAGGGCACTGGATATCTCATCAAGTGCGAAGTGACGGACAGGATGTGTTCATATACTTTGACAAGCTCAGTACAGGTATTAAGTATATCAAGTGAGGCAGATCTGCCAAGAGTTGCCAAATTCTGAGAAAACAGCAAAAGAGTGGAAAAGTCTATAAAAACCCTTGACAATCTAGGGGTTATACCTTAATATGTCCTCTACTTAATTGATTTTAAAGGAGTATTAACGATGTACGCAGTAGTGAAAACAGGTGGAAAACAATACACAATCTCCGAAGGAGATGTATTTAATGTAGAAAACTTAGAGGGCGAAGTGGGGGCAACTCTTGAACTCTCAGAGGTAGTTGCAGTTGGCTCAGGAGGCGATTTAAAGATCGGAACTCCCTTTGTTGAAGGTGCAAGCGTTAGCGCAGAAGTTATAGAGCATGGCAGAGACAAAAAAATTATAGTCTTCAAAAAGAAAAGAAGAAAAGGTTATAAAAAGAAACAAGGGCACAGACAAGGTTTCACAAGCCTGAAAGTCCTTTCTATTAAAGCCTAAGTCGGGCAAGTCGGCGAGTAGAGTTGATTAGGTCAGTGCTGCCAAGCGGAGCATTAGTTTAAGAAATTCACTTTAACATTAGGCCGAAAAATATTATTAATAGATTATCGAAGTTAAAATGATAAAAAGATAAAGAGGAATTAAAAGATGGCACATAAAAAAGCAGGCGGAAGTTCTAAAAACGGAAGAGATAGTAACGGTCAAAGAAGAGGCGTTAAGCGCTTCGGAGGTCAAGAAGTTACTGCCGGAAGTATTATAGTTCGCCAATTAGGCACAAAAATTCACCCAGGACAGAATGTTGGAATGGGCAGGGACTATACACTTTATGCAAAAATTCACGGAGTTGTTAACTTTGAGGATAAGGGAAAAAAGAAGTTTGTTAGCATCGTAAGCGGGGCTAGCGCTTAAGTAATTTTTAAAGAGATTTTTCTATTGACAGCATAATGAGGTTGGGTTACATTCACCTAACTGACGAGTTTTTGAAAGTCAATATCAATTGTTTTATTGGAGTATAACTGCTCAGCTATAGGGGGTATGGCAGGGAGTATAGCAGTGGCTTAAAGTTAAAAGCCAAGCAGTTTGATTGTAAGTTGCAAGTATTAAGTTAAAAAAGTTATTCTTATTACTAAAACAAGAAACGGTCAAACACTTATATGTCTATAAAAGAAATTGCACTTTACGCCGTAGTTGCATTAATCACCTTCGTAGGCGGCTATCTATATTTCGAAGTAAATCACAATACCAAAACACCTGAGCAACCAATCGAATTCAGTCATGTAATTCATGCTACTGATAATCAGATTCCTTGTATGTACTGTCATTTGTATGCAGAGAGAAGTAAAGTTTCAGGCGTGCCGAATGTAAAAAGATGTATGGGTTGCCATCAGTATATCAAAACAGATTCTCCAGAAATTCAAAAAATTCATAAAGCATGGGAAGACCAGACTCCAATCGAGTGGGTAAAGGTTCACAATCTTCCCGACTTCGTATATTTCCCACATAAGAGACATATAAAAGCAGAGGTAAAGTGCCAGACCTGTCATGGTGATGTGCAGGATATGCCACGAGTATCGAGAGCGCCTGCAGCAGGGCTTCAGCCTTCTTTAACTATGGGGTGGTGCCTCCAGTGTCACAGAACTGTTGATATGTCAGAAGGCAGGGTTTCTTACGAAGCAGGAGACAAGGGGCTTAATAAGTTTGGACTTCGAGCGGGCGAAGGCGTAGAAAACGGCAGGGATTGTTGGACCTGTCATAAATAAAATTATAAGTTTTAATAGTTTTAAATATAAGAGGAACAAGTAGATATGAATCGTAGAAGTTTTTTACAATTAATAGGTCTCGGCGGATTAAGCGCAGCAGCAGGGGCACTGTTTAGTAAGGTTACTCAGCTCCCCGGGGCAAAACTTATTCCCTATGTAAATCCTCCGGAGGATGTAATCCCCGGTGTTGCTTCTTATTATAATAGTCTTTGCACAGGCTGCTCAGCAGGCTGCGGTATTCAGGTTAAAACTCGCGAACATAGAGTTAAAAAGATTGAAGGTAACCCTGACCACCCGGTAAACCAAGGTGGACTTTGTTCTATTGGTCAGGCACTTCCTCAAGGCCTTTACAACCCTGACAGGGTAATGAGTCCAATGAAACTTACAGGGTCTCGCGGAAGCGGTAATTATTCAGAAATCAGTTGGGAAGAGGCAATAGCAGAAGTTTCTAAGCGTTTAGGTGATGTTAAGTCTAATGGTAAGGGAAGCTCGGTTCACCTCCTTACTTCTCCTCTTAGAGGCCATATGAAAGATATCGGCTCAGCCCTGCTTAAGTCTCTTGGTAGTTCCAACCACACAGAGTACGAACTCTTTCAGCACAAAAATCTCACGGAGGCGAACAAGACTTCTTTTGGCCTAAGTTCAATTCCTTATTATGATATAGCTCGCAGTGAGTTCGTTTTAAGTTTTGGCGCAGACTTCTTAAGTACTTGGATCTCTCCAATTAACTATAGTAAAGCTTACGGCGAAATGAGACAGGGCGCAGGTAATCGCGGCCGTCTCGTACAGGTTGAGCCTCGCATGACACTGACCGGCGCAAATGCTGACCAGTGGGTACCGGCTAAACCTGGGACAGAGGGACTACTTGCTCTAGCTATTGCAAATGAAATTTTAGCATCAGGCGAGTATAAGGGAGCAGATAAAGCTGGTTGGGTAAGTGCTCTTACGCTATACAGCGCAGATAAAGTTTCCGCTATCGCTGATGTTGACAGTCAAACTATTAAAAATTTAGCTAAAGAGATGATGAGCGCAGGCTCGAGGTTAGCTCTAGGCGGCCAAACTGTTGCTTCATATACAGATGGTGTGTCTGCACTTGTGGCAATTAATGTTTTAAACCATATATCAGGCGCAACAGGAGCAAAGGGCGGAGTAATAGCAAACCCTGAGAAAAACCTTGCAGGTATGCTGAGCTCCAGCGGCAGCGGAAGTATTGTTGAGTTCTCAAAGGCAGCTTCTGCCGGTGAGGTTTCTGCCCTTGTCCATTATGAGACTAACCCTCTCTTTACAACCCCATCAGATATAATTTCAAAAGAAGAATTTGATAAAATTCCATTTATTGTAAGTTTCTCAACCTTTATAGACGAGACAAGTGTTATGGCAGATATAATCCTGCCATCGCACCACGGGTTGGAAGACTGGGGAGATAACTTCACAAATCCTAGCGTAGGTTATTCAGTTGCAACAATTGGGCAGCCAACAACTCCTGCTCAGTTTAATAGCCGCTCCCTTGGAGATATAATGCTCTCGCTAGCTAAAAACCTTGGTAGCAGTACAATAAATGACGAGACTTATGCAGACTTTATAAAGTCCTCTTGGAGAAGACTTTATAATAAGAATAATGAGATGAATGCGTCGGCAACCAGCTTTGATGTTTTCTGGAATGACCTGCTTCAAAGGGGCGGCTGGTGGCCTGAGAGAAAACCAACTTTGAGTTTTCCAAAGACTACTCCAGCAACTGTAGAGGCGCACCTGCCAAAAGGCCAATCCAGCTTTGATGGAGATTCAAGTTATCCTTATTATATGGTACTCCAGGCAAGTGACGGAGCTTTTGACGGTAGAGGTGCAAACCTTCCATGGCTTCAAGAGAAACCGGACCCTCTAACATCAGTTGTTTGGGGAAGTTCAGTGGAGATAAACCCAAAGACTGCAAACAAATTAGGAATTAAACAAGGTACTTTAGTTAGAGTTTCTACAGCTATAGGAAGCCTGGAAGTGCCGGCATATCTTTACGAAGGAGTAAGACCGGATACAATAAGTATTTCTATTGGTAACGGTCACAGCGAGTACGGCGGGTATGCAAATGGAGGTAGGTTTGCAGCAAGGTATAAAGATGAAAAGGGCTCAACAGGAGTTAATCCAATAACAATACTGCCTTCTAAGTATAACAAAAAGACAGGCGAAGTACCTCTTAACTCTACAATGGTTAAGATAGAGGCTCTAAGCGGGGCCGGTAACATGGTTACAATGGAAGGTACAACTGATGAGTTTGACAGAGGAATAGTACAGACAATATCACTGGAAGACTTTAAAAAGGGCGCGGTCGGGGGCAGTAGTTCCTCTGGCGGGCACTAATAAGTTAACTGGTTTATAGAGTATTACCTTAAACTCAAGGAGGTTTAAAGGTGGCAGGACTTTTTGATAGATTAAAAGAAAAAATCAGACCATACAGGGTCGAAGGTTATCACGAAAAATTTGATTACCATTGGACTATGGTTATTGATTTGGATAAGTGCGATGGATGCGGCGCTTGTACTACGGCTTGCAGCGCAGAGAACAACTTACCTATTGTTGGTAAGGAAGAATGCGACAATGCAAGGGAATTTAGCTGGCTACGCATAGAAAGATATGTAGAAGGGGAGTATCCAAACTTTAAAACCAAGTTTATCCCTGTTATGTGTCAGCACTGCGATAAAGCGCCTTGCGAGACAGGTTGCCCTGTATATGCTACTTACCATAACCAGGACGGGCTTAATGTTCAGGTTTATAACCGTTGTATAGGAACTTATACATGCGCTTCATACTGTCCATATGACGCAAGAAGGTTTAACTGGTTTGAATATACAAAAACTTCATGGCCGGCTCCACTTGACCAACAGCTTAACCCAGAGGTTACGGTTCGCGGCATGGGAGTTATGGAGAAATGTACATTCTGCATACAAAGAATTAGAACTGCAAAGGATGAGGCTAAGGACGACAACAGGAGAAGGGTAGCAGACGGTGAGGTCAACCCTGCTTGCGGTTCCAGTTGTCCAACAGGGGCTATTACTTTTGGTAACTTAAACGACCCTGACAGCGAAGTAAGCAAACTTGCAAAGAGTCCTAGAAGGTATCGCCTGTTAGAACATCTTAATGCTGCTCCTTCGGTTATATACCTTAAAAGAGTTGAAGACCACGGATTAGCAATGAAACCAGCAAGTGGTATTCATATTGAGGGTAGTAAAGAGCAGGGCGCAGCAAAGACAGAAAGCCACAGTAGTCTTTTAGGTTTTGGCACCAACGGAGATCACGGCGGAGATTTAGTAAGCAACTTTCTAAACTCAAGAGAAAGCAGAAAAGTAACTAATGGATAAAAACATAACTTATAAAGATATTAATGATGATGTCGTAAAGTCCATGCTTGACACCTCCAAGAATTACTTTGTAATGGTTGGAGTCTGCATAACAGCAATTATTATCTTTTGGGCTTTGCCTTGGAGTTATCAGTTATACATGGGGCAAGGTGTTACGGGGCTCCATGTTCCTTCTGTTTGGGGTATTTATCTTGCAAACTTTATTTTCTGGATTGGTATAAGCCATTCAGGAACACTTCTATCTGCTATCTTATATCTTACCCAAACTCCTTGGAGAAGGGCTATATATAGAAGCGCAGAAGCTATGACATTTTTCTCTGTTTTAACTGCATCAATATTTATTTTTGTACTCAATATTGAAATACCAGATTCATTTATATCA
>CBDUXU010000027.1:0-19038 GCA_965371285.1 uncultured bacterium
CATCCAATAATGCCACTAAAATCACACTGTTATGATACTTTAAGAGGGGGCTGCTTTCCAGTCTTTTCTTCTTTTCTTAATGGATTTTAATTTTCAGCTACTTATAGCTATTCCCCCTTAAAACCCTTGAAACTTTATAAGCTATTAAGTAGAATAACAGAACTGTGAATTTTAAAAAAACCATTATAAACCTTACCTATTTGGCAGTTTTAATTACATTAACGCCACCCTATGAGGCCGCAGCCGACAGCTGCACCGAATGCCACAAAAACCCCAAGTATAAAAAAGAAGATATTAAGGTGCTAAAACCCTGCCTTGAGTGCCACGGAGTGGAGGGCCATCCCTATAAAGATGCTAAAAGTGATACAGCACGGTTCACAAAAGAATACCCCCACCCGTCAAGAAATGCCGACACAAGTAAAATGGCCTTAATCCCTGAGGGAGACTTCCTTATGGGAACAGACCTAAGACACGATGATGAGGGGCCAAAACACACCTCATATACAGATAGTTTTTACGCCGATATTTATGAAGTCACCAACAGTGACTATAAATCGTTTATCGATAAAACCCAATCAGGAGACCCTATAGGGGGAGGCGGTCACAGGGCCCCGGACCATTGGATAGGGGGAAGTTACCCCAAAGGCCATGACAACCACCCCGTTGTTTTTGTTTCCTGGTTTGATGCCAATTCCTACTGTAGATGGAATGGTAAAAGGCTCCTCACGGAAAGAGAGTGGGAGAAAGCAGCCAGAGGGCTAAAGGGCCTGGTTTATCCTTGGGGAGATGATTGGGACATGGAAAAATCCAACAACCCCGTAAAAGAAAGCACAGGGACAGAGCCAGTCGGTTCTTACGAAGAGGGGAAAAGCCCCTTTGGCCTTTATGACATGAGCGGAAATGTTTGGGAGTGGGTTGATGAGCACTACTACCCCCACCCCGGTTCATCTAACTTAAGCCCCGAGTTTGGAGAAAAGTACAGGCTCCTGAAAGGCGGTTCCTGGTGGGATTGTATGTTCTATTCCTGCGGAATTTCGGCGCCAACATACAACAGAAGTTTTTTTGACCCCACTACAAAAAACCAAAGTTTTGGTTTTAGGTGCGGGGCAGATGTTACGGCAAAAGCCGCATCTAAAGGCCCAGACGAAAAAATGACGAAAAATAATGAAAAATAAATTTCCTGTTATACATTTTTTTATTTTACCTTTAGTACTATTGACAGCCCTTAGCTGCTCGCGGGACGACGGCGACATGGTATTTATTCCTGCCGGTGAGTTCATTATGGGCAGTGATAAAATTGACTCAGAAGGTTTGGCAAAAAAGTTTGGCAGCCTTAAAGAAGAATTTTTTCTTGATGAGAAACCAAAACGAATTATATATATCCCAGGTTTTTTTATTGATAAGTTTGAAGTTACCAATAAAGACTACCAGCTTTTTGTGGCATCTACCGGCGCCAGGTCTCCTGACCACTGGAGGGGAACGTTCTACCCGAAGGGAGAGGACCTCTTCCCTGTAGTTAATGCCTCCCTGACGGATGCAGAAAAGTTTTGCCGGTGGAAAGGGGGGAGCCTCCCTACGGAGCAGCAGTGGGAGAAAGCAGCCCGCGGCCCCAAGGGAAACGAATATCCCTGGGGAGCCGACTATGACGAAAAAAAAGCAAACCTAAACACCCTTAAGATTGCACCAGTGGGCAGTTACTTGGAAGATAAAAGCTATTACGGAGTCTATGACATGGCAGGCAATGTTATAGAATATGTAAACGGTTATTACATGGCCTATTCAAAAGAAAATAAAAGAGAACACAAACTCTTTGGCAAGAAATACTCTGTTGCCAGGGGCGGTCTTGCGGGAATGTCAGGCCACTACACCCTTAACAAACTTTATGCAAGAGGTGCATACAGGCACTTCGTGTCGCCCTATAAAGGAGCAGAAGATACAGGATTTAGGTGTGCAAAGCCGGTTGAATAAATTTTTATATATTGTTTTAACTATAACTTGCCAGTTAAACATGTCCTGCTCAAATGAAAAAGGAGGCATGGTATATATTCCTGCCGGAGATTTTATTATGGGCAGTAGTGATGTAGATGAAGAAAAGTTAGGCACACAATTCGGAGAGCCTAAAGGTAATTATTATGAAGACGAAAAACCTCGACATATTAAATACCTAAAATCCTTCTACATTGACAAGTTTGAAGTAACCAACATTGACTATGGAGTTTTCCTAAAAGCTACAAAAAGAATAGCTCCCGATAACTGGGCAGGTATCTATACAAAAAAAGAACTTGAAAACCATCCGGTTACTTATGTCTCCTGGCAAGACGCCGCAGATTATTGCAGATGGCTTGGCAAAACTCTCCCCGGCGAGACCCAGTGGGAGAAAGCAGCCAGAGGCCCCGAGGGCAGAACATACCCCTGGGGTAGGGATTTTGACTCATCCCTGGCTCACTTCAAATCGGGAGTTACAATGAGAGTGGGGTCGTTTAAAACAGACAAGAGTTATTACGGTGTTATGGACATGGGCGGCAGTGTTATGGAGTGGACCGGCGATTGGTATAAACCTTATGATGGTAACAGTTTGCCGTCCAAACATTACGGAGAAAAAAGCAAAGTCCTTCGCGGCGGTTACGCAGGGATTCTTGGCCACTACAATACTAACAAAATATATGCACGGGGGTCTTACAGGCATTTCATAGACCCAAAATTCTCGGGAGGAGACGCAGGTTTTAGATGTTCAAAATGGGAAAGAAAAAAATCTTAACAACTTTGTTATTAACTTTGACAACCTTTGTTTCTCTCTCTTGCAATAAAGATTCCCTGCCGGAGATAGACGGCATGGCATTAGTGCCGGCAGGTGAGTTTTTAAGGGGCAGTGATGATGTTGACGAGGGAAAACTTGCCCAGCAGTTTGGCAGCCCTAAGGGAGAGTTTTACTTAGATGAAAGACCTATGAAAAAAATCTTTTTAAAAAGTTTTTATATAGACAAATATGAAGTTACAATGAAAGATTATAAAAAGT
This sequence comes from uncultured bacterium, assembly GCA_965371285.1. GTDB lineage: Bacteria > Desulfobacterota > GWC2-55-46 > GWC2-55-46 > DRQE01 > CBDUXU01. The sequence goes on from CBDUXU010000027.1 coordinate 3,017, forward strand.
TCATAGAAAAAATTGGAGCTCAGCCTCCTCCCCTATGGCGCGGCAGTTATAATGTTCCAAAGGGGCAGGAAAACTTTCCCATAGTAGAGGTGACTTGGATGCACGCCGGCAGCTACTGCAAAGATGTCGGCAAACGCCTGCCAACGGAGGCGGAATGGGAGAAAGCAGCCAGAGGGCCGGAGGGGAATAAATATCCCTGGGGCAGTAGTTATGACAAATCCTATGGCAATCTAACCCCTGGGGCAAACACACCAGTAGGGAGTTTTGAGACAGATAAAAGTTTCTATGGAGTTTATGACATGGGTGGTAATGTTATGGAGTGGACCAGCTCGGACTACCTTCCCTACGAAGGAAACGACCACAAAAATAAAGAATATCACAGGGGACATAAAGTTGTCCGCGGCGGTTACTCCGGCAGTGAGGGTCACTACACCATGAACTCCATCTTTGCCCGCACCTCTTACAGGCATGGGACGAATCAAATGAAATTCGGCAGAGACCTTGGTTTTAGATGCGCAAAAGACATAGCAAAACAAAAGAAGGACTAAAATAAAAAGAAAACTTTTTTAAACATCTTACTTTTAACCGCAGCAGCCCTGGCAGTAACATCCTGCGGAGAAAAAAACTCGGAGTTTCCGGAAATAGACAGCATGGTACTCATACCGGCAGGAGAATTCACTATGGGTACGGACAGGGTTGAAGATGCAGAAGCCATGAAAAAATTTGGTTTAAGAAAAAAAGAATATTATGCTGACGCAAAACCAATACACAAAGTTTCGGTTAATAAATTTTATATAGATAAATATGAAGTAACAAACAGTATGTACATGGAGTTTTTATCTGACACAGGGAAACCTGCCCCCTCTAACTGGGTTAAAGGCCAGTTCCCCGGTGGCAGGAAAGAACATCCGGTAAACAACCTCACATGGTTTGATGCCTATTCATACTGCTACTGGGCATGGAAGAGGCTTCCAACTGAGGCTGAATGGGAAATGGTTGCCCGGGGGCCGGAGGGTTTTGAATATCCCTGGGGCAACGAATATGATGAGACTTACGCAAACCTGACTTCCGGCGAGACAGCAGAAGTGGGAAGTCATAAAAAAGATATTAGCCCTTACGGGGTTTATGACATGGGAGGCAATGTTATGGAATGGGTTGAAGACTGGTACAAACCCTACCCCGGCAACACTGCTATAAACAAAGATTATGGGGAAGAACACAGGGTTCTTCGCGGAGGGTCAGGCAGTTCAAGCGGTCACTACATTCTAAATAAAATATTTGCAAGCAACACATACAGGCACTACTACATACCAAGCGGGGCAGGGAACTCAGGCGGAGTCAGGTGCGCAAAATCAATTGACAAAAACTTTGGCAAGGTAGTAACAAAATAAGACTATGAAAAAACTATTCCTACTTTTAACATCTTTTATAATTTTTGGCTGCAGCCAAACCACTGACGATATGGTCCCCGTTGAAGGGGGTCAGTTCACCTACGGGAGCAAGGAGCTTGGTAGTCAACAAAAAACTACAGTAGAGAGTTTTTATATTGACATATTTGAGGTTACAAACGAGCAGTACCGGGAATACACAAAAGCCACGGGCCACAGGGAGCCTTCCAATTGGATGTTAAACGGTTATGACAAGACCAAAGCTAACCACCCTGTAACATTCGTAAAATTAGAAGATGCCATCCAGTACTGCAAGTGGCTGGATAAATCCCTCCCAAGTGAAGCTCAGTGGGAAAGGGCAGCCAGAGGTACTGATAACAGGGAATATGCCTGGGGCAGCGAATTTAAAAGGGGACTCTCCAACACAGTAACATCAAAAGTAATCGGCACAACTCCGGTTGGAAGTTTTCCCCATGGAGCTAGCCCCTACGGGGCAATGGATATGACAGGTAATGTTTTGGAATGGACGACTACTTTAATGCCATCAGCTGAAGAAGAGGTTGACGAATACGAAGGCGAAGAATTTTATATAACAAAGGGCGGATCCTGGGGTTACAGTAGCAGCACCGCAAAAACATTCCAAAGGTTTCCCTTTGAGAAAGACTCAAAAACTAATAATATTGGTTTTCGCTGTATAAAGTAAAACTACTGCTAACTGAAATCACTAGTAATCTTTTTATAATCATTAAACCTTTTGAGAGCCTCCCCTGAGGCCAGACTCTTCTCGCACTTATTAAGGGCGTCTTCCATAGAATTACCTACCCCCGATGCAAAAACTATTAAAGCCGAGCTGTAAAGGGCAAAATCCCTGTATAAACTCTCCCCACTGACCTCTAAAACTTTTTGATTCATAAGGGCAGCTCCGTGAGAAGTCATAGAAACTAATTTTGTTTTATCTATATTAAGCCCCAACTTTTTTGGGTTTAGACCGGTAACCTCCTCCTCCCTCTCGCCGCCGGAGTTCACCTTGCCAATTACGAGTTTACTCTCCTTATCAGGAAGAGGTTCAACCCCTCCCTCCAAACCTCCAACTACAAACCAATTCTCAAAACCCCCGTCCACAGACAAGTCTGACTGAAACTTGAAATAAGGTTCATGAAAAACACTTACCAGGGTTTTTTTGACATTAAAAAGGTTTAGAGATTTTTCTATAACATTTATAAAGGTTCTAAGCCCATATTCTCTTCTAAGAGGCAGGAGAGAGAAAAGTTTTGGTGAGTAGGCAGACTGGTAATAATAAACAAACCCAGTCTCGGCTAAAGCTTCGGTAATTTTTTTGCCTGTGGCTGCGTAGGAGCACCCCATCTTCAAAAGTACATCATAAAAACTATCAGCTTCTTTTGAAGGCACTTTAGTGCTTCCGTGAGTTACTACATCTGCCCCGGCTCCCGAGGCTATAAAAACAGCAGAAGGAAGTATATGAGGGGACCTGACTTTACCGTCATAAGGGGCGGCGACATCTATAATGTTGCCTCTATCCTTAAACCTGATGTCACTACCCAGGTCAATAGTCTTACAAATAAGCTTTGCAGCTTTTAAAAAACCTGCAAGCTCCTCCCTTGTCTCGCCTTTCATCCTCATTACGGCATAAAAGGCTCCCACCTGAACCGGTGTAGCCTTGCCGTATATTATATCTCCAAAGGCGCTTTGCGCCTCTTCCATAGTAAGGTCTTTAGCTCCGTCTTTGCCGCGACCGGCTTTTTTTAAATATTCTTTCATATAGAGGCCATAAAAACAGGCAAAACCCGCCGCCTTAGCACACCCCCTCCCTTAACAAGGAAGAGGCGGCTAAAATGCACGCCGGGCTGTTTCAATAATTTCCTATCTATTTATTTTTCATCATTTCACTGTGACTTTTCATAAGGTCATCAAGGTCATTGATCATCTCGCCGAGTTTTTTCTTCTCATCCTTTGTCGGTTTATGGTTCAAGCCTTTAAGTATGGTCATAGTCTCATGTAACATCTCCATCACCTCATCCATGTATTGCCCCCTGGCCGTCATGGAACTACTCATCCTGCTGTCTGCATCACCGGGAGTTGACAATACAAAAAAAGCCAGTAACATTACCGTAACTATTTTTGTCTTCATAATATTGCCTCCTCTGTTTATGGTTTGAATTTAAGTGTAGATTTTATCACGACCGTCAACGGTTTTCAAGATATCCAGGAATGCCAAAATATGATGGTAAATGGAATTGTACTAATTTCTAATATTAAGTTCTTCTTCTATGTTTTCCATAAGCTCTGTGGACAAGATCTCCATGGCTTTTTTTATAAGAGGGGCGGTAATAACATTCAAGAGTTCCACACTAAGGTCATATTCCATAATAAAGTGCACCCTTGCCTTGCCATCAATATCCTCTATCAAATAGCTCCCCTTGTTGTCCAGTCCGCTTATAGTCCTCCATGCAAAAGCCACAGGCCTGATATTTTCGCTTATCTCCGCTTCCCACTTTATCTCAAAACCAAAGATATCGGCAGTCCACTTATAATTGCCCTTATCTGTCTTTTTAACTTCTTTTATAAAAACAGAATAACGGGGGAAATTCTCGGGATTTTCTATAATGGAAAACACCTCATCAGGCGAGGCATCAAAATCTATTATTTTTTCTATTTTAGGCACTTAGGTACTCCTTTTCTCAGTATTAGAGAGTACAACTTTAACCCTGACATTGCAAGCTTGCCCAGTCCCTCCACTTTGAAAAAAGATTTGATGAAGCTATATATATGTATGACGAAGTTTTAAAACTTTTGCCCCCTGCGGAGTCTGAGAAAGGTTTAAGGGCAACTGTACTTAACTTAACTAAGCTGGCAAAAAACAAACTCCTCCCTAACCATTAAAAGTTTCCTAATAATTAAGGATGAAACTACCTTTGCCAAAAATATATTTATACTATATAATGAATAACAATAATTATAATAAAAGGACTAGACTTTATGACTGATTACAGCAAACTTACAGACACGGAAGAATTTCAGATAGCCAAACCTTTTATGGCAGTTGCCGCAGGTAACGCCGTATTTTTTTTATTATTTTTTATAATAACCCCAATACTCGCAAAGCTGGGTATAACGCCTTACGGGGAATTCAGTTCAACTTTCTTTGAAGGGCGCAACACAGAAGAAGCCACTGCCTATATAAAAGCCAACCGCGAGGCATACGACATTGGCCTTCTAAAAGCCACATGGTTTATTAATATTTTTGTAGCCCCTGTTTTGGCAATTCTTTTGGGAGTCGTTACGGGAGGCATCATGGCAAAACCTGAAGGAGAAAAACAAGGTTTTTTAAACACCGGTTTTGGCGCAGGTTTTCTGGCACTGGCTGCCATAATCCCCGCGCTCTTTCAGCTCATAGCCCAGGCCTGGGGAGACCCGAGGCTTTCTATTTATCTTTTTATAATAGCCTCATCAGCTGCCATTGGAGGAGTTATCGGCAACCACCTGGCCTACCCATTCCTCACAAGCCTTTTTTCCAAAGGTAATAGCCTGAAAAAGAGATAAATAACTATGACAAGAACTACAGCAAACACTACAACCGACACTACAACCAGCACTATAAATAGGACCCGCCTTTACATAGCTCGCCACGGTCAAGTAGCTAACCACCACGAATACCGCTATAACGGCCACAATGATGTGGACATAACTGACCTGGGCACAGAGCAGATGAATAAACTTGCAGAGTTTATAGACGAGCCAATCACGGCAGTTTACTCTAGCGACTTAATCCGCTCCCGCAAGGGTGGCAGCATTATTGCCGACTCGCAGAGCATCCCTCACCACCCTAAAAAAGAACTTAGAGAACTATCTCTTGGCCGCTGGGAAGGTTTAACCAGAGAAGAAGCCCACGCAAAGTATCCCGAAGAAGCTCATATACAGTTTATGGACTTAGCTACCGAAAGATTAAAAGGCGGCGAGAGTTTTATAGACCTGCAAAAACGCATAATTCCCGAAGTTGAAAATATTATCGAGTTCCACAGGGGTGAAACTGTCTTCCTGCTTCTCCACGGACTTGTTAACAGGGTTATACTCTGCCATGTTATGGGATTAGATATAAAAAACTTTTTTACAATTGAACAGGACTTTGGCTGTGTGAACATAATTGATTATTTCCACGATGGAGTGGCGGTAGTTAAAATGACTAACGGAGGGCCAAATTCAAACATTACAAAAACCCTTCTCTACTAACAACATTAAAACTTTCAAAAACCTTTTTCCTTGTAAGCTATAGTTTTTCCTGCTACCATCACTGAGTTAACAAAAATAATTATAATTTAAAACCATACACTAACTCTGAAGACAAAACTATGTTAGCAAAAGTAAAATCAGCTACGATAATCGGAATAGACGCATACCCAATTGATGTTGAGGTAGATTCGGCACGCGGAATGCCAACCTTCACCACAGTAGGTCTCCCCGATAACGCCGTAAAGGAAAGCCGCGAGAGAGTTCGCTCTGCCATTAAGAATTCATCCTACTCATTCCCTGCAAAACGCATTACAGTAAACCTTGCCCCGGCAGATATAAAAAAAGAAGGCACCACCTTTGATCTCCCCATTGCTCTAGGGCTGCTTATAACCGAGGGTGTCATTTTAAGTAAGAGTAGCAACTGCGTTGCTTCTCCAAAAGACAAATCTGATTCTAATAGAGACACTCACGACATATCCCACCATCCCGACGACTTTTTTATACTCGGAGAGCTTTCACTGGACGGCAGTCTTAAACCAATAAAAGGCGCCCTCTCCGTTTCAGTAATGGCAAAAAAATTAAATAAAAAAATCATACTCCCCCTTGAAAATGCAGAAGAAGCTGCACTTGTAGAAGGAGTGGAAATTTATGGCCTCTCCACCCTCGCCGATGTAGTTGAGTTTTTTAATGGCTCCAAAATATTCGAACCTACCACCATAGACATAGAAAAGTATTTTAAGCCACTCACAAGTGACCACTTAGGCTTCGAAGATGTAAAAGGCCAGGAACATGTAAAAAGAGCGCTGGAAGTCGCCACGGCAGGAGGTCATAATGTATTAATGATTGGCCCCCCGGGAAGCGGTAAAACAATGTTAGCTCAAAGAATACCAACCATACTCCCTGAGATGACATTGGAAGAGGCAATTGAAGCCACAAAAATTGCAAGCGTTGCAGGCATCATGCACCGAGTAGAAAATGCCACTGGCACTCAGGCACTTGTTACGGAAAGACCATTCAGGTCGCCCCATCATACAGTCTCAGACATTGGATTAATCGGCGGCGGAACAGTGCCCCGCCCCGGTGAGGTTAGCCTCTCACACAACGGTGTACTATTTCTTGACGAAATACCGGAGTTTAAAAAAAGTGCCTTAGAGGTTTTAAGACAACCTATTGAAGACGGAAGAGTAACCATAACAAGGGCAATATCATCTATTACCTACCCCTCATCATTTATGCTGATTTGTGCAATGAACCCCTGCCCCTGCGGATTCCTGGGAGATGGTAAAAAAGACTGTACTTGCACACCTCAGATGGTTACCAGGTATCGCTCAAAACTCTCGGGGCCACTACTGGACAGAATAGATATACACTCGGAAGTGCCTTCAGTGAATTTCAAAGAACTAACCGATGAGTCAAGAGGGGAAAAAAGTGAAGTCGTCAGAGATAGAGTCAACAAGGCTCGCAAAGTCCAGTCGGAAAGATTTTCTGGCTCCAAAATATATTCCAACAGCGAGATGAGCCAAAGAGATATAAAAAAATACTGCGCACTGGAAGATGATTCAAAAAAACTGCTGGAAACCGCCATAGAAAAACTCTCCCTCTCAGCTCGCGCCTATAACCGCATCTTAAAAGTCTCACGGACAATAGCCGACCTTGAAGGCAGCCAAAACATCACAGCAGAACATATAGCAGAGGCAGTACAATACCGTTCCCTCGACCGCCACCAGGTGTGACACCTGGACTCAATTTAAAAACAAATATTTCATATAGGTTTCGCTTAAAAATCTACCCATTTAATGGTATAGTTTGATTTTAAATTCAAACAGAATGAGGTCTTTGATTATGGATTGGCTGACATTTATTTTACTCATTTCATCTTTTTATATCCTTTTCTCTGCATTCGAAACCAGATGGATTAGACTAATAAACAACAAAGTTGATACCAGTATTCTTGAAATAACAGACAGCCTAAATGATATAAAAAACAAAATTGAAAACATAGAGAATAATAACCAATACACTGATGAAGAGAAGCAAGAACTACATTTTGAAGATTCCCAAAATCTTAATCTCGAATTTTTTGAAAAATTAAAAAAAGGAACAGTGTTAAGATTTATAAGCGGTTCATACTACCATCCATCCGACAACTTGATTCTTACAAAATTTAAGTATAAACATGACCATGTTGACAAAACAAAAAAAGGTCAATTCGGATGGGAAGTTCATGGCTTTGAAAAAACTTCCCCGGAAGACAAATGGGCTCCGTGCTTTTTTTTCGCCAATGAAAAAGATTGCAGCACTTCAAGCTGTTCAGGAACTATTAAATTAAACAACTATGGCAACATATAGAATGACAACACACTATTATCTTTAAGAAAGAAGCTTATGGAACTTACCTTATTTTATATTGGATCATTAAAGCCCCAAACGAAAAGGAAAAATGCACAAGAAAAACAAAATATCAGAACTGAGCTTCACAAACAATTAAAAGAATTATGGAAACGAGCCCCATTCACACCTGACCAAGAAAATTTTTATAAACAAGTTGGTGATTTCAATTTTTTGCCTCTTGTTGTTGAAGGAAGAAATGAGATTGCGGAAATAAATGTCACAATGCTTAGACCAACACCTCATGGATCTATTGTTGACAATGCTGGAGATCTAGATAATAGAATAAAAACACTTCTGGATTCCCTTAGAATGCCTAATACAGAACAAGAACTACCAAAAGAAGCCAAACCCAAACGAGGGCAAAATCCTTTCTATTGTTTGTTGGAAGACGATAAATTAATTACAAAATTAGCGGTCTCTACAGGTCGCCTATTAATTCCAAATAATAATTCAAAAAAATCTCATGTACATCTTCTTATCAAAATAAAAATTAAACAGGTAGAACCTGAATTCGGGCATATGATTGCATCGTTAGGATAGGCCCTGCAGCACTGTAGGGTGGGCACTGCCCACCCTGCAAAACTACGGTTGTGGATTGTGGAAAAGTGTTGTACATTCCTTAATGTAAGCCTTAATATAAACTAAGCTCAAGATCAATACTACCAGGAGGTAAGCTCTTATGAAACTACCATTACAGGTCAGATTCCGCAATATGGATTCATCCGACGCCGTTGAGGCAAGAGTCAGGGAGGAGGCGGCACTGCTCGATACTCTTTCCGACAAGATAATGCACTGCAATGTCATCGTGGAGGCTAACCACAAGCACCACAAAAAGGGCAACCTCTACCATGTAAGAATTGACCTGACAGTGCCGGGCAAGGAGCTCGTCGTAAGCCGCGAGCCGACCGAACACCACGCCCACGAGGATGTATATGTGGCAATACGCGATGCATTCAACGCCATGAGCAAACAGCTGAAAGAATACACTGACCGCATACGCCGGGACATAAAGACCCATGAGGTCCCATCCCATGGGAAGGTATCGGAACTCTTCACGGACAAGGGATACGGCACCATAGAAAGCTCCGACGGCAGAGATATATACTTCCACAAGAACAGCGTCCTTAAAGCCAAGTTCGAAAAGCTAGAGGTGGGCACTGAGGTGAGGTTCGCCGAGGAACTGGGAGACAAGGGCCCCCAGGCCAGCACAGTAACTGTGGTAGGGAAACACCATATAGTGGAGTAGTACCCCAGGAATGACAAAAATCACTTCTTAAACCTCCCCCTTTTTCGTGCTATCATACCTAAATGTCACAAACCAAAAAAATATACCTGGATAACGCTGCTACTAGCTTTCCCAAGCCAAAGGAAGTAATAGACCGGGTAAACGAGGTTCTTGCCTCTATTGGAGGTAACCCCGGCCACTCTTCTCACTCAATGGCAGTAGAGGCAAGCCGCGTAATTTTCGAAGCACGGGAGAGTATTGCGCGAGTTATTAACGCTCCCGACTCCTCTAGGATTGTATTCACCAAAAACGCAACTGAAGCAATAAATGTTGCCCTGAAGGGTATCCTTACCTCAGGTGACCATGTTATTACCAGCTCCTTTGAGCACAACTCTGTGGCAAAAACGCTCAACTATTTGAAAAGCGAGAGAGGCATTAAAGTTACAAAACTCAAATGCACTGACAAGTACCACTGCATTAGCCCGAAAACCGTTGAAGAAGCCATTACTCCTAATACAAAACTAGTTGAAATAGTCCATGGCTCTAATGTACTGGGTACAATTCAGCCAATAAAAGAAATTGCCGAGGTTTGCAGAAGTCGTAATGTTTTATTTATGACAGACGCCTCGCAAACCATAGGCGCGCTACCCTTTGATGTGCAGGATATTGGAGCTGACATAGTCGCATGCACGGGACACAAAGCCCTACTTGGTCCCCAGGGAACAGGGTTTTTATACTTAAAAGAATCCATCGAACCGGCCACCTTCATTCACGGCGGCACAGGCGACCTAAATGACGAGGTTGAAACTCCCGACCGCTTTGAAGGCGGAACTATGAATACCCCCGGTATTGGCGGCCTCGGCGCAGGATGCGAGTATGTAATGGAATTCGGTATAGATAAAATCCGAAAACATGAAAGTGGTCTTGCAAATAAAATCATAAAGGGCCATAAGGAAATCGAGGGTGTAACTATACTGGGTCCCCATAACGGAGAAGACAGGGTAAGCCTCGTTACCTTTAACATTAAAGGCAGAGACCCGGCACAGGTCGGAGTAATTCTTGACGAAGAGTTCAACCTAATGGTACGCACAGGAGAGCACTGCTCTCCCGATGCACATAGAACTGCATGTACTTACCCCGAAGGAGCAGTAAGGGTAGCCTCTGGAATATTCACAACGGAAGAAGAGATAGATATTTTTTTAGATGCAGTAGATAAAATTGCGGCAAAAGCAAAATAAAAAGATTCTAAACTAGTTAAAAATAATAAGGCAACCGACAATTAAAAATATGATAATACTTGGAATAGAAAGCTCCTGTGACGACACTGCAGTGGCAGTTGTAGAGGCCCTCTCTGATGAAAAATACACACACAGAGTTCTCTCCTCTATTGTAAACTCTCAAGACGACATACATGGAGAGTACGGCGGAATAGTACCTGAGCTGGCCTCACGAAAACACATAGAAGACATAATCCCAGTGGTAGAAGAAGCCCTGAAGCGTGCAGGCATTACCATAGACCAGGTCGATGCCATAGGAGTAACCCAGGGCCCCGGTCTTGTCGGATCTATTTTAATAGGACTTAGCTTTGCCAAGAGCCTTGCCTACAGCACCAATAAACCCTTTGTAGGCGTTAACCACATAGAAGCTCACCCATTAGCAGTTTTCTTAAATGATAATGAGGTCAACAAACCTGCGCCAAACTTTCCCTTTGTAGCCCTCATAGTCTCCGGCGGACATACCTCTTTAATGTTGTACAAAGACTTTACAACCTCAGAACTACTTGGTCAAACAAGAGACGACGCAGTGGGAGAAGCATTCGACAAAGTTGCAAAACTCCTTGGCCTTGGCTACCCCGGAGGCAGGCACATTGACAGGCTTGCAAAACTTGGCATTAAGGATAAATTCAAGTTTAAAAGAACTCTAATAGAAAAAAACAATCTGGAATTTAGCTTTAGCGGCATAAAAACTGCTGTGTTAACTGAAGTAAAAAAACTAAATGGCAAAGAACTTACAGAAGAATTCAAACAAGACATTTCTGCCAGCTTTCAGGAAGCAGTAGTAGATGTACTGGTGCAAAAAGCACTCTGGGCAATGGAAGCTGCCGGCACAAAGGAACTTGTCATAGCAGGAGGAGTTGCCTCTAACTCAAGACTGCGTCTTGCCTTAGAGGAAAGCAGTAGAGAAAATAATTTTAATCTATACATGCCCCCGCCCCACTACTGCTCGGACAATGGGGCTATGATAGCGGTAAGCGCATACCACCTTTTAAAAGAAGGTTTCACAGGCGACCTGACCATGAACGCAAAACCAAATGCCTTTAATGTTAAAGAACAATAAACTAATCTTATAAAACAATGATAATAGAAAAAGCTAAAAAAAGCCTGGGGCAAAATTTTCTTGTAGATAAAAACATTACAATGAAAATTATAAAGACAGCCGCAATAGAACCTACCGACCATGTACTGGAGATTGGTCCCGGCAGAGGAGCACTGACTGACCTCATAATAGAGAGATGCGCAAAGTTCACTGCCATAGAAGCAGATGATAAGTTATTTGAATTCCACTCAAAAAAGTATTCTGGTCTTGATAACATAAACATCATCCACGGCGACGCAGTTAGAGCTGACTTTAACTCCCTTCTTAAAGATAAAAGTGACAGGTTCAAGATTATTTCTAACCTGCCTTACAATATCTCTGGCCCTATGCTTGCCAAGATTATTGACAACCGAGAGATAATAAGCTCTGTAACACTAATGCTCCAGAAAGAAGTTGCCGACAGGGTGGTCGCATCAGTATATTGCAAGAGTAAAAAAGACAACAAAAAACCGGAAGAAAATAAAAAAGGGAAAAAAGACAAAAAAAGCTACGGAGTGCAAAGCGTAATTATACAAAACTACGCCGATGTATTTTTTGAATTCACCGTGCCTCCCACAGCTTTTCGCCCCCAGCCAAAAGTAACATCCTCTATCATCACAATGAACATATTGGATGGACCCAGGTTTCCTGTTGCAGATTATAAGTTCTTCAAAAAAACCGTAAAAAGCGGATTTGGCCAAAGACGTAAAACCCTCACTAACTCACTAAAGTCAGTCGGCCTACCCAGTGAGGAGCTATTAAAAGCCCTAACCACTGCCAAAATAGACCCAACAAGGCGCGCAGAAACCCTGAATATTGAAGAATTCACAGTCCTATCGAACTGCCTCTATAAGAGGCTTAAAAACCAATAAAACATACCTGAAATGAAGACAAAGCTCATTCTTGACTTTTCCCTTATTCGTGAGATAATCTAATATTCTCTTATGGACAAGTCGAGATACATTGCAGTAGAGGGCCCCATTGGGGTTGGAAAAACAACACTCGTAGAGCTTTTAACCGAGGGGCTTAATGCCAAACCCCTACTCGAAGAAGTTGAGGCAAACCCTTTTCTGCCAAAGTTTTATGATGATATAAAGAAGTACTCTTTTCAAACACAAACCTTCTTTTTACTCAGTCGTTACAAACAACAACTTGAACTCTCGCAGGTAGATTTATTTGACCAACGAATAATATCAGACTATCTATTCGCCAAGGATAGGATTTTTGCATACCTGACCCTTGACGAAAATGAACTTGGGTTGTACGAACAAATATTTCGCCTCCTTGATGCGAGGATACCAAAACCGGATTTAGTAATTTATCTTCAGGCGCCAAGCGAAGTACTTATAGAGAGAATTGACAAAAGACACAATGACTATGAACGCAGTATAAAAGCTAAATACTTGGAAGACTTAGTTACTGCATATAATAATTACTTTTTTTATTACACAGACACACCTCTTCTGGTTGTAAATACAACAGAAGTTAATTTCGAGAAAAACCCCGAAGACCTGTCAAACCTTATAAAGGAGATAGAGTCAATAAAAGGGGGAACGCAACATTACATACCGCTTGGATCAAAGCCGTAAGGCTTACAGGGGTCATAGACCCCTCTCTGAGGGAGCGTGACGCTCTCTTCTAAGGGTAGTATCTCAGCACAAACTTATCTTTAAAATAAATTTGTGAGTTATTAACCCTTAACAAAACGACCGAGACGGGGCCTGACACCCTTTTATAAGGGTAGTCCTTTAGCACTTAAATGTTTTCTAAACATGTGCTGCCTCCCTCTGTCTTTTAATCCCAGCTGCTTTAATAAAGAGGAAGGTTTTTTTATGTCCAAAATAAACAACACAAAAAAAATTACAGTACCTGCAATTTTAAAAATGAAAAAGGACGGCAAAAAGATTGCTGTCCTTACTGCATACTCTTACCCCTTTGCAAAAATTATTGACAAAGCAGGTTTGCCTATAATACTTGTCGGCGACTCCCTTGGCATGGTTGAGGCAGGCCTTGACTCCACCCTCCCCGTAACTATGGACGAAATGATTTATCACACAAAGTCAGTTAGGCGGGGAACCAAAAACGCCCTCCTCGTTGCAGACATGCCATTTATGTCCTATCAGGTAAGCACCGAGGAGGCTCTAACAAATGCAGGAAGATTTATAAAAGAGGCAGGAGCAGAAGCAGTTAAACTGGAAGGCGGAGTAGCAGTTGAAGATACAATCTCTGCACTGGTTAATGCAGGTATCCCTGTTATGGGTCATGTAGGACTTACCCCTCAATCAGTTAACACTATGGGAGGTTATAAGGTACAAGGCAAAGGCGAAGAAGCGGAAGCGGTAATAGAAGATGCACTATCAGTAGAAAGAGCAGGCGCCTTCTCCGTAGTGTTAGAAGGTATTCCAAGCGCACTGGCAAAACAAATTACAGAAACCCTCTCCATACCAACAATAGGTATAGGAGCAGGGATAGATTGTGATGGGCAGGTGCTGGTGATAAACGATTTAATAAATTTAGACAGCGACTCAAAACCACCAAAGTTTGTAAAACAATATGCCCATGTAGGCAGCATTATAGAAACTTCTGTAAAGAAGTTCTCCGAGGAAGTAACAAAAGGCAAGTTCCCCAAAAAGGAACACAGTTACTAGCAGCGTGACGTTAACTAATAATTAGAAATTTACAGTATAAGGAAATTAAATATAAATCAGTGGAAACAGTAACAACTGTCTGCGACAGTTTTCTAAGGGTAATTTTTTAAAATAAATTAAAGAGAATAAAGTTTGGTATATTAATGAATGTAGTTACAACTATAAAAGAGATGAAACTCATATCAAATGAAGCTCGCGGCGAAGGACTCACTGTAGTACTGGTTCCTACCATGGGTTTCTTACATGACGGCCATATAGAACTGCTAAATAGGGGTAGAGAAGAAGGTCACTTTCTGGTTATGAGTCTTTTTGTAAACCCGACTCAGTTTAACGACTCAGGGGACTTAGACTCCTACCCAACCGACATTGAAGGAGACCTGAAAAAAGCCCGGGCTGCAGGAGTGGATGTAGTTTTTATGCCCACAAAAGAGGAGATCTACCCGCCAAGCACCCCAGGTTCCAATGGCTTTCAGACTAGTGTAGAAGTCCGGGAGCTCGGCAAAAACCTCTGCGGAGCTTCAAGGGAAGGCCACTTCAGGGGGGTAGCAACAGTAGTTACAAAACTGTTTAACATAGTGGACCCACACAAAGCGGTCTTTGGAATAAAGGACTTTCAGCAGCTAAGGATAATTGAGCAGCTTGTCAGCGACCTGTCAATGGATGTAGAAATAATAAGAGAAGAAACCGTGAGAGAAGAAGACGGACTGGCAATGAGTTCAAGAAACAAACGATTATCCAAGAGCCAAAGGGAGTCGGCAAAGGCCATACCAGAGGCCCTCAAGGAGGCAGTAGATATAATAAACTCCGGCACAACTGACAGTAGTGTTATAATAGGACAAATTAAAAACACTATAGAAAAGTCGCCCGATGTTCAGATTGATTATATAAAGGTCTGCGACACTCTAACCCTGCAAGACATAGAAGATATAAAAGACGCAAAAAAAGCTGCCCTAATTGCAGTGGCAGTAAACATTGGTAACACAAGGCTGATAGATAACTGCCTTATAGATAAAAACTAATAATAAAAGAAACAAGAAAAGAAAGGTAACAATATATAATGTCCACGCAACGCAATATGCTTAAAAGTAAAATACACCGCGCAACAATAACAGACGGGAACCTGGACTATGAAGGAAGTATAGCCATAGACAGAACCCTGCTTAAGGCGGCAAACATAATACCCTTTGAAGAGGTACATATATACAACATAACAAACGGTAACCGCTTTACCACCTACGCAATAGAAGGCGAGGCGGGGAGCGGCACAATATGCATAAATGGAGCGGCAGCCCACAAGGCAAGTAAAGGGGACCTCATAATAATAGCCACCTACTCACAAATGGATGAAGCCGATGCACAGTGCCACGAGCCTGACCTTGTATATGTTGACGAAAAAAATGCCATTAAAAACATTGGCCACTCCATAAAGGCAGTCATATGAAAAAAGGCATGAAGGGATACTTCCTAACAGGGCTGCTCATAGTAGTCCCCCTCTATATTACCTTTTATGTTTTAAGACTCATTGTAGGGTCAATGGACAAGGTACTTCTCTACCTTCCCGAGCACATAAGGCCTGAGGCATACCTGCCATTTCATGTGCCGGGAATAGGACTACTCCTTACCGTAATAATTATATTTATAATCGGCCTCCTTGCACAAAACTTTTTTGGAAGAAAATTAGTCTCAATTGGCGAATACTTCATGTCAAAGATACCGGTTTTAAGGGCTGTTTATAAAGGCTCAAAACAATTTATAGACACTTTCTTC
>CBDUXU010000028.1:0-18698 GCA_965371285.1 uncultured bacterium
TTGTATAAAGAAAGAGAAAAATATAACTAATGTAACCTTTTGAACATTAATATTCATTATTTTCACCTAAAAATACTTACCTGTTTTAGTGATTTCTCTAATATATATACCTCATTTTGCATGCCAAAGTCAATATCAATCGGAAATTGCAAGACTTTCCTAACACCTTGTATTTCATATTGGCCAAAATTATTAATTTTTTTGTCTTCACTATTATACACCAAAATGCCTCTAAGTGAGTCAACTAACCATAAGTTTTTATCACTATCAACCAAACCTGTCACAGGTAGGCCCAGTGTGCCCGAACCATAACCGGCTAAAGACTCAAAAGAATGTGAATAATCTCCATTTAGTAAGTATACATGTATTGCATTACCGGTAGTAAATGGAGTAAAGAGATAAAGCCTATCATAACCTA
Organism: uncultured bacterium; assembly: GCA_965371285.1. Taxonomy (GTDB): domain Bacteria; phylum Desulfobacterota; class GWC2-55-46; order GWC2-55-46; family DRQE01; genus CBDUXU01. The sequence goes on from CBDUXU010000028.1 coordinate 419, forward strand.
TGGCAGCACCACTAAGGCTCATAAGCCGAGAATCACCGGTACCAATTGCCTGTACAAATTTATCATCGGCATCAAAAACGAGTATCTCATTTACAAGTCTATTTATAACATAAAGACGACCATCAAAACCTAAATACAACTTACCGGGCAAGAACTTTCTGTTATCTGGCTTGATTTTTTTTACTGTATTTCCCAAAATATCAAAAACTTCAACATAGTCCTTTTTACTTTGACTAATGTAATACATATTTTTTCTTGACACAAAGTCAATAGGACGACTGATACCATTAACTCTATCTAACTTACTTATAGGTGTACCTTTTAAATCAAAAATAAAAACCGTACTATCTAGTGCATCTACTATAAACATTTCTTTATTTTTTAAATCCAGGAAAATTGACTGAGGGTCAGTTAAATGGGTGCTGTAAAATGAGTTAATTTTCCTTTTAAACTTAGGCAGGTGGTCAACGGCCAGCCCATCTGCAAAGAGTACACCGCCTGAAAGGAAGAATAATATTTGAATAAAGTATATGAGCCTGTATGTAAAAGAAATATTTCTCATTTATTTTATTGCTGTTTAAGTTGATTCAACTGAAACCTTGCACCCCTGTCAGCAGGGTCTAACTCCAGGACTTTAGCAAACTCTCTAATAGCTTCTTCTATCATGCCGGCTTTCTTGTAGACTACGGCAAGATTAAACCTGGTTGAAGTGTCTTCCGGGTTAATTTTAAGGGCCCTGTTAAAGCTTATAATTCCTTTTTCCAGGTCCCCTGTTACAGTATAAAGATTTCCCAAATTTGACCTGGCCTCCAGTTCAAATTCAGCATTTGCAGAAGCTCCAAAGTGACCTTTGCGTAAAGTGTCATTTATTTTAAGAACATATTCAAAGGAGTCTATTGCCTCCTTATACATCCGCTTCTTAATATAACAGATGCCTAAATTAAAATTAGACTCCAGGTACCACTTGTCCATTTCCAGAGATTTCTTCAGCGCAGATATAGCGTCACCAATCCTATCGAGCTTCATTAAAGCGCTTCCGTAGTTATTCCAGACCCTGGCAACACCGGGAGACTTAAGGGTCGTATCTTTAGTAAGAGAAAGGTCTTCAATCCATAAGCTGTTCCTGCTTAAAGATAAAAAGATAAAAAGACACAGTACAAAAAGCATAACGACTATATTTTTATTAGAACTTATAAACATTACTTTCCCTCTAATATCTTTACTCTTTTCAGTGCGTAATTTATCTGGTACTCATATGCCGGACTTACCAGGCTTAAGAATATTCTATACCTAAAGAGAGCATCCTCCGGGAGCCCCATATCATCATAAAGAACCGCCACATTGTACTGCATCTCAAACTTGGTTGGCCTTAACTCTATAGCCTTAAGTATATACCCTAATGCACGGCTGTACTGCTTTTTCTCCCTGTAAATTAAACCTATATTATTGTAAGGTTCATAGGCATCGGGAGCAGATTTAATAACAAAGAAAAATTCTTCCAAAGCCTTATCCAGGTAGCCGCTTTCTTTTAAGTAACCACCAAAGTTGTTTCTAGCCCTTGCATCGCCGGGGGATTTAAAAGCAATATCGTTCCAAAGCCTAAGTTCATTAGCCCACAAGTCATTCCTCAAATAAGATATAGAACAAAGAAAGAACAAAATAACAAGTAAGGCATATATATAGACAGAATTTTTTCCTTTTATCATAATTTATATAGGAACTTCCATCAAATTTATTAAATACATTACAGCCAATCCCTGATTGTTGATGGATTTGTATAATAAAAAATTATTCCCCCATGGCTAACTTATTAAAAGGTTGCCTCCACACCAGACTAGTACTTAAACAATTAATATTTTTATAAAATGGGATATTCAAATAATAAAATCAGAAATGGGGACAATATAATTACGGGAAATTATATTTATTTTTATTATCAATTAATAAAGTTATTCAATATATTTAACTCGCTTAAAAGGACCCGGGGCTTTCTAATATTAAGGACCTACTCAATAGATTCTTCAATGATTGCAAAAACCCTGACCAAACCACTGGCGTCTCCTACATAGACCCTGCCCCTGGAATCAAGAGCTACCTCACTTGGCCAGGAGAATATGTCAGAACCGCCAAACTCATAGAGAAAGTTACCTTCTCTGTCAAAATAAACAATAGCCAGCCTATTCATATCCACTACTGCAATCCTGCCGCCTGCACTATCCACATCTATTCCGGCCGGCATACTGAAACCTCCCGCAAGGCCTGATATCTTGCCAAACCTGCCTATTGGGTTGCCGTCAAGGTCAATATTGTAAACAGAGAATGCTGTAGCATCCAGTACATACAGACTATCACTATCTAAGGCCAGGACAAAGTTCTGACCCAATCCTTCCTTATATTCGGTAATATATTCATTAGTTGCCCTGGAGAACAGGAGTATCCTTTTGCCTAAACTGTCACCTACATATATGTAGTTATCATTTACAGCTACTGACTGAAAAGAAACTTTTTGGCCTCCTTTGCCTTCCGGCACATTGGAAATATCGAGATTCTTAACAAACCTGCCATCATAATCAACAATAACTAATTTATTACCGTCAGCAAAATAAAATTTGCCGTCTTTGCCAATTGCCATATCATCGGGAGACCGAATTCCTGCCATTGCAAAAGAGAACTGAAACATAAAAGTGCCCTCGATATCTGTAATAATAACTCTCCGGTTAGGCAGATCCAGTATAAAAATTTCTTTATTATCGTTATCTACCTGGATTATACTGGCGCTTCCAAGGGCTGTGCCGCTGGCCTTTGCATCTATTGAGTACAGATATCTCACCCTAACGGGGATAGAACTATCTACATCTATTGCAAAAGAAGGTGCAGGGCATGCCAGTAGTATGAAAATAGCAAATAAAAAAAACACTTTTCCCATACTTAAGGCAAAGGACATCATCGTGTTTTTAAAAGCTTCCAAATTCAACTAACTCCTTAAATTACGGTATTTATTGCTAATAACAACTTAATTAACATCTCAGCAAACAGACTCCTATAATTAACATAAAAAAGCTGCACAGTCAATCTTAACATATGATTTTTATTGATTAATTAGGGGGGGGTAAATTAATTTAGTACATTTTTTTATGTCTAAACTGTGCTATTCACACAAAATATACAAAAAAAGAGGGGAAGGCATATTGCCTTCCCCTCTTTTAAGTATCTTAACTAGTGAAGCTGTCTTCAAGCACTATAACAGATATTATCTGTTATGGCACTGCTGACAACCAACATTAGTTGGAACACCCTTTGCAGTCTGGTTACCTACTATAGGATCAACTGCATAGTCCCACCTGAGAATATCATTGTAAGGACTACCATGTGCAAAGTGACAGCTTAGACAAAATACCCTGTCAGCACCTGTAGTACCAGCGCCATCTGCAGCTGTATATAAAGTACCACCAGCACTTGCGGCAGGCAATCTCTTGCCCATTGGGTTAACAGGAGTTGTGAAATGACCATCGAAGAATATATCAACACCTCCACCTGAATCTCCTGCTGCGCCTGCCTCATTTAGAACATTATTAACCGGATGTCTTGTCCAGTCAAAAGTGTTAACATGTTTATTGCCTGTAGCAATATCTTCATGCCATGCACCATGACACTGTGAACAGAACAGAGAGATACCTACATAATCCTGAAGACCACTTACTGTTGAATCAGGATTTACATTTGCAATCAGGTACGCATTCTGCTGAGCGCCACCGTTGAAATATACAGGCCATACATTTGTTTTAGAAGCAATGGATGTACCCATGTTTGCACCATCAGCAGAAACACAAGGCGCAACACAACCAACACCACCGGCATAACTAGATGCTAGCTTTGTGAAAAGAGCTGAGTTACCCCAAGAGTTCTGGCCTGGGTTTGATGAACCCATCTTCAGGTTTCTGAACCTGTTAATTGTATCGGTATTCGTATCTGTACCATGAGGATCATGACATGTTGTACATGACAGAGTTGAATTAGCACCATCTAAAGATACACTACCACTTACTGTACCGTCTGTACTGTTACCTGGAGGTATTACTGTTGCACCTGTAGCTCCAAGGCTATGTCCTCTACCTAGTGCAATGTTAGTACCGTCATCATCAACAGCTGGTGTGTAAACACCGGCAATAAATGTGGAACCCATACCGCCGCCACTATCTAGCGCAACATTACCACCGAAGTCACCACCGGCACCAATTGGTTCAAAACCCACAGCTCCTGAATAACCAAAGGTTGTTAAAACTTTTGGCGGATAAATATCCAGAGGAGCATGCGCCTGGTTACCCTGTGCACCTTCTTCTGCGTGACACTGGAGGCAGAACAAATGAATGTCCGCTCTTGTAGTGACATTAGCTCTTAAAAGAATAAAAGAGCCGGCATCGCCACCCATTGAGAAGCCGGAACCATCATCATTACCGCCACCCTGTGAACTATGCATTGTGTGACAGGTACCGCAAGTAAGATCGCCAACACCTTTATGAACTGCCATTGAAGGTGAAGCCACCATTACCAGGCCTGCAACTGTAAATGCAAATAAAGCCATCATAATTGAATTTCTCATAAATCCTCCCATAATAATTTCATTAATTTTTTTTCCGTAAACGGAATTAGTAAAACAACAGAGTAAAATCTACTCCGAAAAAAGAAGACCCTGCATAATCGGTGCAGAATAAATCCCCACCAACACGCCGACCTGCTTTTCAAGGCAACCTTCACCTTACAAAGTTCTAGTGCTACCTCCATCAGTAGCCTATGATTAATTTAAAATTAACAAATTTTAATCTGTCTGTCAAGTAAAAACACTGTTTTTTTATTTAGAAAGAACATATAAGTTAGAATAAAACCCAACAAAAACAACATGTTAGCCTCAGGAAAGAATAAAAACTTAAAATAAAACATGTTATTTAAAGAAAAGGGCTGTTATTTGTACCATGAGAATATGTAGTTTCGACCATTCATAAAAAAACCCGGGATTTGAAGGCTTGAAAGTATAGGGTATTCTCGATAAACGATGACTTTAAAGAGGAGAAAAAAGATTAAAGGCCTTCCATGAAATCGGGCAAATAATGGAATAAAAAATACTGCGGCACTATATATACTACCTGACACCCATACCCATGCCGCCTTTTCTTACGCTATGGCACCTTTGGCAGTTCTCAAAACCCTTTGGCTGGTAGGAAACCTTACCATGGCATCTTCCGCAGAATTGACCATTCCAAATATCGTACATGGAAAAATCATTTGCGCCTTTTCTATCTATAAAGATGCCGGGGTGACAGGTCTTACAGGAGAGCCAATATGTATGTTTCTGATGGGGGAACATAACATTTGCCATAAGTTTGTCATTGATTAAAAAGAGTATGTCTTCATCATACTCCGGGTCTGTGTCTTCTTCGTCGCCATAAAGAGACCCCTTTGGAGTAATCATGCCTTGAGTTACTGCGGCACTCCAATCAGGGTATCCGTAACTGTCCTTCGGGAAACCTCTAAGGGCAGGAGCCATGTCAGTTACTGCTCTTTTTTTAGGGGGAACCCAGGGATCTGCTATTTCAAGGTCATCCCCTCCCCCAAACTTCTCTATCAAGGCAGTTGCAATCTCTTCCATCTTCTCTTCTGCCTTCTTATCCATCATTGCTTCTTTATTTCTCGCTGCTTCAAAACTATCAATAGCCCTTGTACCATCAAAACCATAGGTATTCTTGCTATAATAAGGCAAATAATCCACACCGGGGCCAAGGTCGAGCTCCTCAGGCTCCTTAGAACAAGACACCGTTCCCATAACAATACTTAAAAAGAATAATAAAAAATTTAAGTATTTTTTATTCATTTACCCTCTTAAGAACCTGCACCCTGCCGCTTTCCAAGGTATAGATTCTTCTTCTATTATCAATAATAAAAAATACAGGGTCATGCAAACTACCCATGCCAAAACCTTTTTCGCTGACATCAAATTTCAGGTTACCCCTTTTGTCATAAACCATAATCTTGCCCCTATGACTATCCAGCACATATACATTACCAAGAATGTCACCGGAAATTCTCGTCGGAAAAAGCAAAGACCCCTTACCTTTTTTATAAGCAGGACCTCCAAAACTTTTAACAAGCTTACCGGTTTCATTAAAAATATGCACTTTCCTGCCAATTGTATCAATAGCATAAACACTACCGTCACCGGCAGCAAACAAGTCATTAAAACCATAAAAGCCGCCGGCTTTTACAGTCATAGACCTGATATATTTCTCTTCCCCATCCAAAACTATAATTCTCTTGTTCATCTTGTCAATAATATACAAGCTGTCATCACTACCTATGGAAATGTTACCCGGTATTAAACCGGAAACTGCCTTTGGAACATCTTTAAACTCTAAAACCCTTACCTCTGCCAGCTGCGGGTCTATATATTTAACCTTATGGTCAGAACTATCAAGGGCATAGAACTTACCCCTGCTATTTTTAACTAAAGAAACAGGGCTTATTAAATCTTTATTACCCCATTCACTTAAATAATCCAGGTTGGCATCAAAAGAAATAAGCCTCCCGTTACCACTGTCTGCCACATAAAGTCTCTCTTTTTCCTCATCATAAAACAGCCCTGAGGGGTTTCTAAACTGCCCTATAAACTCGTCTCCCATGACAAGTGCATGGACACCATAATCATCTGCAAAAGCCCTGTCAGAACTAAACAGAGAACTTACAATTATTGCCAGAGCAACAGAAACACCAAACCTATGTCTTATATTATCCCTCATAAAAGTTTTTCTACTATCCTTATCTCCCGTAACTATTATACTCACAGTATTGTATTATATATGTTAACCCTACAGGTCATGACACTCCACACAAAGCCCACGGTCCTTATCACCTCTAAGTATTGGTCTAAAATCAGCGCCCATTACAGCGTGACAAGTCGCACAATCCATCTCCTTGTTTGTACGCAAGTCAATAACCCCTTCACCTACAGGATGGGTAAAAGCACCCTGAGACTGATGGCACTCGGTAGTGGAACAGGTACCCACTCCGCCGGCTTTTAACATAAATGTATCATCTGAACCATGAACCTTGTGGCAATCAGTACACTTTTTCAGCCCGGGATGCTGGAACCTGCTTATCTTAGCTTTATGCTTGGAGTCCTGATGACATGAGTAACATACCTCATGGTCTCTGCTTTTTAAAATAGCCTTTTTACTTGCACCGTGAGAGCCATGGCAATCGAGGCAAAAATTCTTAGACTTACCGGCAAAGAGATGGTTTCTTGGCTTATTAAAACTATCCATAGTCTTTTCGTGGCATTTAAGGCATAAATTAACGCTATCATCTTTTAACCTCTTAGAACCGGCGACATGGCAAGTGCTGCATTTTCCATCTTTAAAAGGCTTATGGAGGAAGGTCTGCAAAATGTTCTTGCTGTTTGACGAATGGGGGTTGTGGCAGCCTATACAGTCAGAACCTTCAACTGAAAACCCTTTATGTTTTTTATTCATAGACTCGTTTGCTGTTTTATGACAGCCAATACATATGGATTTCTTGGGTTTTACAAGCAACCCGTCTATATTGGAGGAATGGGGGTCATGGCATTTAGCACAATTAAGCTTTTTAACCAAGGGATGAACATTCTTTTTTTCTGTATATTCTTTCCTATCGTGACACTCTACACATGAACTGCCTCCGCTTGACTGAAGAAGCCCCTTATTATTGCTGGCATGGGGATTATGGCAGGAAAGACATCCGCCTTTTATCACAGGGTCGTGTTTAACCGCTCCTTTGAACGGTTCATGGCATTTAAGGCACAAGGCCCCTCCCTCTTTAAATAGAAACTTGTCAAACTTTGATGCGTGGGGCTGATGGCACTCAGTGCATTTGCCTTGCCTAAAAGGCTTATGCTGCACTTTCATATCATAGTAAGCGGCAGTGTCTCCGTGACAATTAAGGCATATTGTCTTTGTTGACTTAACACCCTTTGCAGCAACACCGTTTATGCCAAGAAGCAGCGAGCTCAAAAAGACAATCAAAAATATACCTGCCTTTAAATAACCTCCGCAAGACCTGTTCCCTATGAAGTAAAGTTCATTTAACATTTTTAAAAGTTCCCGGTTTAATTAAAATACCTATTTATTTTTATGACAGGCCGCACATTCACCTTTTTCAAAAGGGCTATGGAGCTTGTCATGAAGAATCCTGCTATCCTTGCCTCTATGGGCATTATGGCACTTAGTACAGTCAGCCCCCTTTGTAGATATGCCTCCGTGAGCTTCCTTAAACCTGGCAGAGCCCAAGTCCTTACTGTGGCAACTGTTACAAATAGAGCTGCCTTTCTTTTTCAGAAGGTTATCATAACTGCTGTAATGACCACTATGGCACTCAAGGCACTTTCCCTTTATAAAAGGCTTATGGGAGAACATTTCCTTGCCGCTTAAATCTTCTCGAACAGACTCATGGCAGGACTGACAAAGACTTCTTGCTGACAGGTGAAGAGAGTTGTCCAGCCTGCTACCGTGAGCCGCGTGGCATACAACGCAGCGGCCCTCCTTTAAAGGCGAGTGAACATTAGCACTCTTCTTAATTTTAACTATAACTGAATTATGGCACTTCTGGCAAAGCGCCTCATCGTCGAACTTTAAAAGCTTTTCCTTTTTGCTTACATGAGTATTATGACACTCATAGCACCTTCCCTCTTCCACTACATCGTGTTTGCCCTTCTGGTTTGCCCAGGCAACTATCCCTGAGTGACAATTAAAACAAAGGGTCTTGCGGTCTGCCTGTAATATGGATTTCGTTTCAGAACCATGGGGGTTATGACATGCGCTGCAATTACCGGCAGCGACCTTAGGGTGGACTGACATGCCGACAAACTTCCCCCTATATCCTTGATGGCAACTGTAGCAGACATCACCCTCGGGAGCCTTAAGGATAAACTTTTGGTTAGAGCTGTGCGGATTGTGGCAAGAGATACAACTTAAATCCTTGGCAGGCTTATGCTCTACTGAAGCCTTAAAATCTTTAGCCTTATGACAATTCAGGCAAAGATTCCCGCCTTCTGCTTTTATGAGTTTTTTATTTTCAGATGAGTGAACATTGTGGCATGAGACGCAGCTGCCATCTGCTAACGGGCTATGTTTGAACTTTTTATTATGTTCTGCTTTAGATTCTTGATGACAGCTATAACATAATTGAGCTTCAGGCAGCTTTAACATCTTTTTCTCATCAGAAGTATGGGGATTATGGCAAGAACTACATTTACCCTCAACTGCTGGGCTATGTGCATGTTTTAGACCAAAACTACCCTTGGACTCTTTGTGACAAGTAAAACACAAATCGCTTTCCTTAGACTTTAAGGATAAGGGATTCTCGCTATCAGCCCGATTATGACACGCGTTGCAAGCCTTATCAGAAAAAGGCTTATGTATAACATTCCTTAAAAGCTTATCTCCATCAGACCCGTGGGGACTATGGCAAGAAAGACAATCAGAACCGGCAACCTTATAATCAAAGTGGGACTTATTAAAATCTGATTTTTCTACATTATGACAGTTTAGACACAGGTTATTCCCTTTATCTCTCAGAGTAAAGCCGTTACTAGAACCATGGGCATTATGACAAGAAGAACACCCTTCAGTAACCGGCTGATGCATTGTTTTCTTTTCAAAGGATTTGCTTTCATGACACTTAAAACACAACTCTTTGCCTGGCTTAACTCTTAAAGCACCAAACTTTGACGAATGGGGGTTGTGACATTCTAAACAAAGCTGCTTAGCTACCGGTTCATGAAGATCTTCTGCCGGCATAGAATTTACAAAGTTAGAGTGGCAGGTAAAACATAGTTTGGCACCCTGAACCTTAAGCCTTAGCGCGCCAAAAAGACCATGGGGTTTGTGACAACTATTACAATCCTTGGCTTTTACAGGTGCATGCATCTTGCCTTGCTTGTATACCTCAAACTCTTGACTATGACATTGCACACAGGTCTTCACCTTAGGCCCCATAGTGACACAACCTGCAAGCAATGTTATTGCAAGGAATATAAATATAAATTTTAGACTGACAAATATTTTCAAAAAAAACCCCTCAGCTACTCAATATTAACGCCAAATTCAGCGAGTTTAACTTTATTATACCTTATAGGAATAGACTTCTTTAACCTCTTTATGTACTCTACAAGGGTCGGTTCGACCATGCCCCTGCCAACTATAGCATCCACGGCGCTACGCACCTCATCTAAAGGCATAATCTTGCCTTCCTTATAACCATTGAGCTGCAGTATAACATGGGCAAAACCTTCCCTGAAAGGTCCTGCTATACTGCCTTTAGAAACAGACCTAACATTGTTAACATCAAGCCCTGGATAATCCGTAATTTTCACCCAACCTAAGTCACCACCATTTACCCTTGAACTATGGAGGGACTGATTTTTTGCAAGGTACGCGAAGTCAGAACCAAGGCCAAGTTCTTCTATTATACCGAGAGCTTCCTCTTCCCTGTTAACCTTGATGATACTCAATTTAACCTCATCGGGGTATTTAAAATAACTTTTATTGTTTTTATAATAATCTTCAATGTCCTTGTCTTTGACTTTAATAAGCCGCTCAATTACCCGGCTCCTAAATGCATCAACAAGCGTTATCTCTTTAAACTTAAACATCGTCTTCTTGAAATCTTCACTATCTTCATAACCTTTTTCGCTGGCGGCTTTATCAAGCAGCTTGTGAAGAACCACTGAGTCAACCATTGCCCTTACTTTTTGGGCGTCCTTCCACTCATCTTTCTCCATACGAACCCATACATACCTGGCAGTTATCTTTTCTCTCCCTATCTTGGCAATAGTAGAGTCTGCAATTCCAACATCACCTTCAGTAATTTTTTTAATTACTTTTTTATATATCTTAATCCTTACCTTCTTCTTTAATGAACTAAAGAACTCCTGCTCTATTTCCCTAGTCTTTATTTTAATAAAACCATCCCTAATAACCCTGTAATCTGCATTAGTCATAACGGCGCCAATTTCGGCTCTGGCTTTCTTATCAGGCTCTACAAAAACCTCTTGCTTGGAATCCGGCCCACCGCCGTCACCGGCCTCGCCACCCAAACCATCATGGGGCTTTAGAAGAGATTCTTCTCTTTGTGCTTTCTCTTTTTTCTGCCTGATTGTGTCATCTATAAAGTACTCTAAAATTTCCTCTTCTGTAACAACAACCTTTTTATTTATTTCTTCATCACGGAGCCTATCAAGAAGCAAATTCATCCTTTTTAATTTTAACTTTTCAGCAATATCCTCTTCTTTATCCAAACCAAGCCTTTCTGCCTCTCTTAAAATAAGTTTGTTTTCTACACGCTCCTTGAGAAACTTACTGAAATCTTGCTTAGGAAAAGCTCTCTTGTCGCCCTGAATGGCCCTGCCAACCCTACTTGACATATGTAAGATATCTATATCTTTCAAGAACTCTTCCGTGGTTATCATGTACTTACCTACAGCAGCTATTTCATTGTCACTGAACTTGGCTTCCTCGCTTGCCCGGGCGCTTAAAACACCGCTACTGCCTACGGTTAAACATAAAAAAACAATTAAAATTAATATTTTTCTCATAAAATAAAACTTCTCTCCTTCAGTAAATAAATAAATTTAAACAGTGAGTCCACAGTGGATTAATCCAGTGTTTCAACCATTTCCGCTACAACTTTATTGGCAAGACCGGTAACAGACTTAATCTCCCCAAAATCAAAAATTATTGTATAGTCATCGCCTTTTCTGCGCCTGTTGTTCATCCATATAACAGCACCGGACTCTGAATCTATCATACGGGCTGAAATTGAAACTACATTATTTTTTAAACCGGCGGTAAACTCTTCAACCGTTCCAACCAGCACTGCATCAACCTTCAACCGCTTACCAAGGAGCTGAATCCTCTCCACCTCAAGCTCTCCAATAACACCCACCCTCTCTTGAATCATAAAATGGCGCACATTGCCCGGCTCTTCTACTTCATACTTACCCGACTTGAAAAGCTCTGTCACATAAGTCTCGGAAACAACCCTTCCGGCATCCTTAGTGCCGCTTATATTGTAAAATGGCAGTACGGCTACTTTATTTATGCTGCTATCGGCGGCTTGCCCAAGTGAACTACGAGCAGCCAAGCTGCCGGAACAACTCTGCATAAAGACAGATAAAAGCACTATCAACACAATATTTTTAATTCTAACCATAGAACTCAGACCAACCATTTCCCATTTTTCTCATTACCAAGCAGCTGTAAACAACATAATATAGCTTAACAAAACAACAAACCACAATAGCCTCATATTAAAAATCCACACTACATGAATCTATAGCATGGCGTTTTTTTAATAAAAAACTTAGTATTAAAAATCCTCAACCTTAATATTTTGCTTTCTCAGGAGTTGTGCAAATGGGGCCTTACCACTAAGAATTGCAGGTAATGCTTTTGATAGAACCAACCTGTTGTCTGCAATATCTCTAACAATTAAGGTAAAACGCATTTTGCTTAATTCCAGCCTTGAATCCAATGGCAACTCCAATATTTTGGGCAAAGCCCCCTCACCCTCAAAAGACTTCACCTCACTGCCATCTCTACTATTAATAATAAACTGCCATGATTGAATATTTTCATCCTCATCATATTCAAAAGTGAAGAGTATAACTTCATCAACAAGATCAATGCCTACATTAATATCAGGTGCCTCACTCTTTATTCTAAGCGAGTCAGTAAGAACAGTTACATTACCTGCGCTATCTGTAATAGTAAACCTATACTCGTACTGACCGTCCTCGGCAACAGTTCTATCGCTCTTTACACCCCTCCATATAAGCTTTTGAGGCAGACTGCCAAAACCGCTGTCGTTTCTTATAACACCACCATCGTTATCTATAATCTCTAACTTCCACTCCTCAATATCTTCCAAGTTTATAAGCTTTGTGGTAAACATTACAAAACCTTGCTCTTTTGTAGAGAATACATCCCTGTTTAAAGTAAGACTAACTTTAGGAGAAGTATCATCAACACTGACCTTGCCTACTGCAATAAAGTTATAAGGAACACTGTCATAATCCGTAGCGACCACATCAACCACATAAATACCTTCAACAGTCGGAGCTATAACAGTTCCCTCATAAAGTCCGTAACCAACCCTAGCCAAGACAGTTTCCACACCCTCCACATATACAGACACTGTTTCAGGTTCATCCTGAAGGGCAAGGATCTCAACAGTAACCGTTACCTTTTCTCCACCCTTTCCAATAGTCGGATAAGTAGTAACACTCTTAATCTCAAAGGGTGTTAAAGAGCTGTCATTAATAAAGAACTGGTCTGCAATACCGTCAATTAAATCTTTCACTACATATTTGCTCAGGAGGTCAAAGGAAGTAACTGCACCTAAACCTAATATATGCTCAAATTCCTTGCCTACATAAGACTTGCTGTCTGCCCAAATAATCCTGCCATCAAGCGTGCTTATCAAGCGGGCGCCAACACCAACGGTAATATTACTTCTAGACTCTATGCCTGAAAACTCTGAGACTGAACCAATAAGCACTGCATCAACACCTAAAACCTTACCCATCTCTCTGGCAACCAGCCTGGTTATTGAACCTGTATCTCTTATCCTTCTCTTGAGTAAATACCTGTAAACTTCCTGCTCAGGAGTGATTAAAACCCACCCCTTGCCTTTTAATTCTTTCTTCAGGTTATTAGTTACAATGGTACCGGCCTCGCCTTTAGGACTTAAATTAAGCAGCGGCAGGACAGCTATGCTCTTTAAAATAATTTGCCTGCCCCCAAGCATTCCTGGAGCATTAGGCTCTACTGCAGACATACCCGCCCCTGGAAGGGCTGCCACAGACAACACCGTAACAAAAAAGACAGTAATAACAAAATTATCTGCTGAAAAACTTTTCATATTAGAATTAAAAAAACTCCCTTGGTTAAGCACTTTGAAGTATTATTTTAAAGATATTTACGATTTTTAAATTTTATTTAGGTAAAGTATTTATTGCTTTGTGCACTGCTCGTTTCGTAGTAACACTTCTTCCGGGATTCTTAATGCCTAAAAATGTCCTTAAACCTGACCCGGCCTGGACGGTACTAATGGACTGCCAAAGCACTACGCCGGAGGCTGCATCCAACATTTTGGCTGCAATGGAAATCTCCCCCTGTGATCCCCTTCCGCCTCCTGTAGCGGAAATATATTCATTAACACTTCCTACAATTACAGCCTGCACACCAAGCCTCTCTCCCAGGAGTTTAAGGGTTTCATTATTAACCTCAATAACCCCTCCTTCTATGGCGCCACTAGCTCTAAGAATTTGGCCTAAAACCTTGCTAACCTCGCCTTGCTCAACGATTTCCCACCTGTTTCTGCTCATAAGGTCAACTATAAACATGGTTCTAACTCTCTCTGCAGCATAAGAGTCACCACTTAAGTTATTAAACGGCAGAACAGCTACTCTAGCAATATAGCTGGTATCTGCCTGATAGTTTCTGTACTTCAAGGATCCGCTGCTACATCCTACAGCCATGACAGCAACCAAGGATAAGGTTATAAAAGTTATAGTTCTCATTTTCACAGTATTATACATCATTTTCCCCCTCTTGTTCAATATATTTATTAATTAAAAAGTATTAATAAAAACAGACTGTTACCTTAAAAATTTATGTCAATTAAAACCTGAAATTGGCTGCCAAACTAGTCACCTCTGTAGTATCCTTTGATGCATTTTTCTTTTCTGTGGCTGATTGAGTGAAACTTAAAGATATTCTATTCATAACCCTCCAATAAGCCGTAAAGCTGGTTGCTGAACTAAAATCATTGTCACTATAACTTCCACTTAAATTAATTCTTGGCAAAAGCCGCCAGGACAATGAATACCTTGAAGCATCTGTAGGCTCTATGGCAAAACCTGCACTAAAGAATATGGTCTCTGTAAAACGAATAGATAGAGATGCATTTGCAGACTCCGAACTAGTCTTTCTGGTGCCTTTTATACTCTTAAAAGTGCTATCAGATTCGCTCACCGAATATACAATCTGCATCGGCTTCCAAGGTGTAAGCCTAAAATTCCACGAAAAATTTGTAGTTTCAAATGTTGCTTTTGTTGCGTTAGATTCTCCGCTAATAAGCCTTAAGGCAGTACCCATTGATATTCCATCATATAAAAGAGCGCTGGCGGACAAATTAACAGTGCTGGAACTACCTGTTTTCTTTCCGTTTTGACTGGTATCTGTAAAGGATGAGTTCAGTGAAGTTGTTAAAGTTCTTAAGGGCTTATAAGACAGAGACACAGAAGTGCTATTGAACTGAGATTCACTTTTAGCCTCAAGATTTTCTGAATTGCTTTGCGAAAGAGCTAGAGACAATTTTATTTTACTGGAAGCAGAGTACCTTGTGTTAAATGAATGGCTGGTACCCTTAGACCCTTTAAAAATATCTGTCTTAGAACTAAACAGGCTTAGTGAATACCTAAGGCTAAGCCTACTTGAATGTTTATAATTTACAGAGAAAGCAAAAGAATTACCTGACCTGCCAACTTTTTCTTTCTGGCTCAACTGCTGGTTAATATATGTAAATGCCTCAATCTCAGAGACACCTATAAAATAAGCTGCACCGGAGAAAGCGCCATTGTAGAGTTGGATATACCTGTCGCTTAGAACACCAAAATTGAACTCAAGCCTATATACAGTATTTCCACCGCTTGTGCCAACTAACACAATTGCAGGAGTAACCGGGATGCCCCCAAGGGGACCCCAACTACTATTGTCGGCGCTGGTATAAACCTTCCAGCCCAAGTTTGACATTATGGTAGCCTTCTCACCTTCAAAAGTTGTTGTATCTGCACCGGAGGGAATTAAAATATACAAATTTAATTTATGTATAGACCGTGACACACCAAAGTCTAATCCGAAATGCCAATCGGCTCCTATTGCGGGATCACTTAAACCTAACGGGGCGGCCATAACTGTAATAGTGTTCAGGTTATCATTATTAGTAATCTCCGTATCATTGGCAACGGGGAAAGTCTCAGGCACTGCGCCCCTATCTGCCAGTCCTTGGCTGGGAGGAACTACCGATTCAAACTGTTGCGGGTTTGACAAACTCTCATGGGTATCGGTACTCCAGTTTCCGGAAAGATTATATGTTGTAGTCAGCTTATCCTCGAAATATTTCTGTCCCCAACTAATACCAAGATTATTAGTAAAATTAGTGAACTTTAAATCAGTAATATTATCCTGGCTAGTACTGCGATTCAAACCATAAGAAATATTTAATTTTTCGCCTAAAATATCTATTCCATAACCTGAACTTACACTAATCCGATCATTAACGCTATCAAGGAAATGGGGGTCCCGGTCATCTTCATTTGTACTACGGGTATAAGATACATTCAAGGAAGGAAACTTTTCACCGACAGGCAGATAAAACCTGAGGTTCAGGGAAGAAACTATTAAACCTATCCTGTCTGTCGGGTATGTTTGTGACCTATTATAATTAAAATTAAATACATAAAGTGCAGGAGGGCGAAAAGACAAACTCACCACCGGGCTGGTAGTGCTATCCTCCACACCATTGGCTCTTCTAACTGTGTGGGTACCTGAACCAGTAATGCCTAACACCCTGGTGAGCCTCTTGGAGGCGTTAAGCCTGTATGTCTCCGATTCAAACTCACTGGTTGTAGTTATACCTCCCACTGTTGAAGTAAACTCTGAAGATAAAAAGTTGGCATTACCGCTTAAAGTTGCAAAACCGGCGTAAACCTCATTAGACAAAAAGGAGGACCATAAGAAGCACATAAATACAAATGCTCCAACTATGTTAAATAAATTTCTAAATTTCATCTATTCTTCTATCTCTCCGAAACTACAACACTGTAAGGGCTAAGACCAACGGACAAAAAGACCTTTGTTGTTTTGTTAATAGGGTCAATAATACTGACTGAATTATCACCGGAGTTAGTCACATAAACCCGCTCTTTCACACTGTCCCCGGCAACTCCAACAGGGTTTTGACCTACGGCTATATTTTCAATAAAAACTCCAAATTCATCAAACAAAGAAATTTCACCAAACTCTTCATTTGCCACATAAAACCTTCCGTCATAAGCAACCAGACCCCTTCTGGGTGAAGTGGCGGTAGAAATTTCTTCAGTAATGGTTCTGGTGGAAGGAGAAAGAACTTTTATGCCCCCTGCCTCACCACAGAAGACATAAACTCTGTCATCTCCCACTGCCACGCCAAGGGGGCTGTGACCGACCTTTATTGTGGCGCTTACGCTATCAGAGAGGCCGCTTATTATCGTAACACTATTAGAGCCTTCATTGGACACATAGAGCTCTTTTCTTCTCTTATCAAGGGCTATATTACTGGGCATCAAGCCTACGGGAATAGTTTTTATGACCTTAGCATTACCTGTATCAATTACAGTGACATCATTTGAAAACTTATTTACTATATAGAGTTTGCCTTCAAGACTTTGACCGTCACTGGGCAAATAAACAACATCAGAAAGCCCTATGCCAAATGATGTCAAATTTATAGTCTCATAAATATCCTGGTTGTTAGTATCAATAACGGACAGGGTAGCATCTTTTGAGTTAACTACATAAAGCCTAGCTCCATCAATATTTAGAGCCATACCCATGGGAGACGCGCCTACGGTAATAGCCCCTACGACTCTTTCTAAATCCTTATCTATGATAGATATATAGTTAGAGCCTTTATTGGAAACAAAAACACTAAGGCCCCTGGCAATCGGTTTTTGTGTCACCACTCTGATGTCAGCCTCAAAGGTGTTCCCCCTTTCCATTGAACCCTCGGGATCCCAGCCAAGCTGCAAAACATGACTTTCTTTGTTTTTAAGGTTTAGGCCTATGTCAAAATAAAAACTCTCGCTATTGGAAGTTAGCGCTGTCTTCCTGCCACTAACATTAGTAATGCTGACATCACTAATACCTAGTTTAATTCTTCCATAACTTCCGGGAGGAAGTATAACCTCAGATAATTTTATCTGCTTACCAACTAACTCAGTTGAAACAATTTCTCTTTTAGCGGTTGAAAGGGACTCCCACTGACCGCCCTGGAGATTCTCTATTTGAATATTATTTAAATTAAAACTAATTTCTGATGACGAGGGTCTTTCTAAATGCAAATAAACTATCAATCTTGAGTATTTATCCGGTAATATTTCAGTAGATACATTATCCAAAGTCAGACACGAGGAAAGAGAGGTTAATAGCACTGT
>CBDUXU010000029.1:0-18623 GCA_965371285.1 uncultured bacterium
TTTTAGTAGTTTAGTTTTATAAAAAATTATAGCCCAGGAGAAAACACTCATGGCGAAGAGCAGCAGGAGTACGAGCTTGACCATGGGGCCGGCTCCCCAAATTAGGTTCCAAAAACTACTTTGCATACTAGGGTCTGTCACTTTCTCTAACCTCCTGTTTTTGTTATATTTGCGCTAAAATCGAATTCTTTTAGTAAAGTTACCATTATTGAGCTAAAAATGTCAATATTTAAGGACTTTTTTTACCACAATATATATGGTATGGGTGGTGCCTGAACCTCAATATATACCACATAAGTTCCAAAAGTAGCGTCTTTTACCCATTTATCTATCTGATATTGGGCTAATATATGGCTAATATTTGACTAACTTACTTGACAGGGTAGTAAATGCTGTGGTAAAAAATACATACGAATAAAAGGCTGGATAATTAAGTATTTAAGATTATAATTAAGTATTTAATATATTGGTTCTTTTATCAAGCCAAACAAACTATAAGTAAAGCCGCTCTGTAGTTTAGCTAGCAGCTACAGTTAAGGGGTTTTTCTTTTCAAATTTAGAGAGTCAGTAAAGTATTGTAATTACAAGTTTCTAGGAGGTTCTACATTGAGTAAAAAATATATCACTATAATGATTTTGCCAAGCGATGCATCCAGGTCATCAAAGTGGAGTATGCCGGTTGGCACCTACAAGGCAATAAGGAACGGCTTTATTCTGCTTATGGTTGCCGTTTCTTATATGATTTACGATTATGGGTCCATGAGGCAAAGAGTTTCTGTTATTGATAAGTACAAACAAGAAATTATCGGCCAAAGGGCAGAGCTTCAAAATCTTTCTACTCAAATTGTTTCTCTTGATAGCAAGATGGACAAACTTAAATTTTTCGATAAGAAACTACGCATAATTGCAAAACTTGAAGTTCCTGAGAGATCCACCAGGCAGCTTCTGGGCATGGGTGGTGCTAACGAAGAAGATTTCTTTACCACTGCTGAAGAGAGAAGAAACGACCTCGTGAGCCGCATGAAGGATGACATTGGAAGGCTTGACGGGGAAACTCTAATTCAAGAAACAAGTTTTGTTGAGCTTCAGGAGTTCTTGATGAAAAAGTCATCTCTTCTTGCTTCTACCCCATCGATTATGCCTGCAAAATGCTGGCATACATCTTCTTATGGTAAGAGGATTTCACCTTTTACAGGGAGAGTGCAAAATCATAATGGAATGGACATAGCTAACAGGGTTGGTTCAGTTGTTATAACTCCTGCAGATGGTATTGTTACAAAGGTTTAAAGAATGCCTGCTTTAGGTAAGATGGTTGAGATTAGCCATGGTTATGGTATGAAGACCCGTTATGGCCACCTATCAGAGGCTAAGGTAAAAGTAGGACAAAAGATTAAAAGAGGCGACATGATTGCCCTCATGGGTAACACAGGCCGTTCTACAGGACCTCACCTTCATTATGAAGTACTCGTTAACGGTGTTCACGTAAATCCAAACAAGTATGTGTTAGATTAATATTATTGTCACTGCCGCCGGAGTTCATAGGCGCTGGCTCTGGGACAGGTTATAGTTTTTAAGAAAACCCTGCGGGATATCCGTTGGGTTTTTTTAATTTTCATTTCTTATTTTTATAATTCAATGTTAAGATTGTTAGATTGATTTTTGGTAAATATAAAAACAGGTTTTAAAGGTGATTATATAAAAATGTTAGAGTATATTTTTAAGAAGATATTTGGCTCAAGTAACGACAGAGAAGTTAAGCGGTTAATGTCTTCTATTGTTGCCCCTGTAAATGCCCTGGAGCTTGAGCTTGAAGCTAAGCCCGAAGGGGGGCTTAGGGATGTAACTGAGGAGTTAAAAAAGAGGCTCTCCGATGGCGAGACATTGGAAGACATTCTTCCTTATGCTTTCGCTGCGGTTAGGGAAGCGTCAAAGAGAACTTTAGGTTTGAGGCATTTTGATGTCCAGTTAATTGGCGGGGCTGTTTTAAATCAAGGCAAAATAGCAGAGATGAAAACCGGTGAAGGTAAAACCCTTATGGCGACCCTGCCTTTATACCTTAACGCTCTCACCGGCAAAGGGGCACACCTTATTACAGTTAACGACTACCTTGCAAAAAGAGACGCAGTGTGGATGGGTGTTGTTTACAGGGAACTTGGTTTGACTGTGGGAGTTATTCAAGGTGAGGGAAGTTTTATTTTTGATTATGAATTTCAAGGCGGTAATGGCGGATTTTATAGGCTTAGGCCGACTGAGCGTAAAGTTGCCTACGGAGCAGACATAACTTACGGAACAAACAACGAGTACGGTTTTGACTACCTTCGCGACAACATGAAGTTTGACTTGGATGAGTATGTGCAAAGGGACCTTAACTTTGCCATAGTTGATGAAGTGGACTCCATCTTAATTGATGATGCAAGAACTCCTCTTATCATATCCGGTGCTACAGAGGATTCTGTAGAGAAGTATTATGAAATAGATAAAGTTATACCGGGACTAAAAGAGGAGACTCACTATACTGTTGACGAGAAGGGTAGGCAGGCATACTTCACAGACGAAGGAGTTGCCGAGATAGAGAGGCGCCTTAATGTGGAGAACCTCTTTGACCCGCAAAATATTGAATCCCTGCATCATGTAAACCAGGCTCTCCGCGCCCACACCCTCTTTAAAATCGACATTGACTATGTTGTAAACGATGGTGAGGTTGTTATTGTTGATGAATTTACCGGCAGGCTGATGAGCGGAAGAAGGTGGGGCGACGGGCTTCATCAGGCAGTTGAAGCAAAAGAGAATGTCACTATAGAAAAAGAAAACCAAACCCTGGCTACTATTACTTTTCAGAACTTTTTCAGGATGTATAACAAACTTGCCGGCATGACCGGTACTGCTGATACTGAGGCAGTAGAGTTTTCTACAATTTACGGGCTTGAGGTGTTGGTTGTTCCAACCAACAAACCTATGGCAAGGCTTGATTACGCCGATGTTATTTATAAAACAGAGGAGGCAAAGTTCAGGGCAGTTATTACAGACATAAAAGTATGCCGGGAGTCGCGTCAGCCTGTGCTGGTTGGTACTATATCGATTGATAACTCGGAGAAGGTCTCTAAACTTTTAACTAAGGCAGGAGTGAAACACAATGTACTAAATGCCAAGCAGCATGAAAATGAGGCAAACATAGTAGCCCAAGCCGGAAAGCTTGGAGCAGTAACTCTTTCAACCACCATGGCAGGAAGAGGTACTGATATTGTATTAGGCGGTAACCCTGCTTTTATTGCAACATCTAGAGCAGGTAATGACGATACAACTGAGGAATATAAAAAAGCATTTAGTGATGCAGAGGTAAAGTGTAGTAAGGAAAAGCAGGAAGTTCTCGCTCTTGGCGGACTCCACATTATAGGAACGGAAAGGCACGAATCCCGCAGGATTGACAACCAGTTAAGAGGCAGGAGCGGAAGGCAAGGTGACCCGGGAAGCGCCAGGTATTATATATCTTTAGATGACGACTTGATGAGAATTTTTGGCAGTGAAAAAATAGCTGCAGTAATGAGCAAACTTGGCATGGAAGAAGACGAGGCCATTGAACATAGTTTTATTAGTAAAGCCTTAGAGAATGCCCAGAAAAAAGTAGAAGGCCATAATTTTGACATGAGAAAACATCTTCTGGAGTACGATGATGTTTTAAATCAGCAAAGACATGTTGTTTATGATTATAGGAAGAAATTTTTATCAGGTGACGGAACCGAAGAAATGATAAGCGGTTTTATTGATGATGTTTGTGAAGATGTACTTCTTAAACATGTTGAAGATAATAGCGATCCTTCAGAGTGGGACATAGAGACTTTAAGCGAGGCTTTTGGTTTAGGTATAGGTTTTCCTCTGGAGACCGAAGATGTTGAGGGTGCAAAGAACATAGATGGCCTTTATGAGAGAGTACTTAAAAAGGCAGAGACTTTTTATAATGCTAAAAAAGAATTAATTGGCACAGAAGACTTTAAAGAAGTGGAAAAGATTTTAACTCTCCAAACTTTGGATAACCTGTGGAAAGACCACCTTCTTACTATGGACCACCTCAAAACTGGAATTGGTATGAGAGGTTATGGCCAGAAAAACCCTTTAAGTGAATATAAGAAGGAAGGTTTTGAACTCTTTAGCTCAATGATAGACAGGCTTAAAAGCGATGTTATTGAAAAGCTTTTTAAAGTTCATGTAGAGAAAAGGGAAGATGTTGAGAGGTTTGCTCCTATGGGTGGAGATGTAGATATTACCCTTGGCCGCGGCTCTATGGGAGGATTGCCCGAGATGGCAGCCGTGGCAGGTAGCGGTAGTCAAACAGGGACAAGCGGTCAGCAAACAATTGTTAGGCACTCTGAGAAAGTTGGCAGAAACGACCCCTGCCCTTGCGGCAGTGGTAAGAAATATAAGAAATGCCATGGTAAATAGGTAAATCGGTAAGTAGTTTAAAGTGTTAATAGTTTAGGTAGAATCGAATGGTCAAGGAAACAAAAAAAAATAATTACACTAAGATTAAAGTGGTACCTGGCTTTCGCGCCTCAGGGATTTCCAGTGGCATAAAAAAGAAAAAAGAAAAAGACCTGGCTCTTATTGTTAGTGACACTACTGCCAATGTTGCAGGGGTTTTTACTACAAATAAAGTAAAAGCAGCTCCCGTTTTAATAGATATTGAGAGGGTGAAGCTCGGTCTCTCTCGCGGAGTTATAATAAACAGCGGCTGCGCAAATGTATCAGTTGGCCGTTACGGAATGATTGATGCCAGAAAAGTTTTAACATCCCTGGACAAAAAATTTAAAAATAAAGAGTTTACCTCGAAGGAAGGCAGCGAGAAAGAGAACTTTTTAATTTGTTCTACAGGTGTTATCGGCCAGAGGATGCCTGCTAAAAAAGTTACAGATTCACTAAGCAAACTTGTAGCTACTCTCTCAAGCAGCGGTTTTAAAGATGCTTCGGAAGCGATAATGACAACAGATGCTTACCCCAAGATGTGCGGTTTTAAAGTTAATATTGGAGACAAGCCTGTGTCTATATTAGGTCTGGCAAAAGGCGCAGGCATGATTTGTCCCGATATGGCTACCATGCTTTGTTTTTTTATGACTGATGCAAAAATCTCCACCTCCCTTCTAAGGAGGGCTCTTAAAGATGCAGTAGGGGCGTCATTTAACAGGATTACAGTTGATGGCGATACATCAACAAACGATACTGTACTGGCTTTTGCCAATGGGACATCAGGCGGTGCGCCTATTAAAAGCGGCTCAAGTGATTATAAAAAGTTCTCTGATATGTTAAAAGACATTTCCCTAGAACTTGCCCACAAAATTGTTAAGGATGGCGAGGGGGCAACTAAGTTTATAGAGGTTAATGTTAAAGGGGCAAAAAGTCAATCTGACGCCCAGAGGTGCGCAAGGACTGTGGCAAACTCTCCTCTGGTCAAAACTGCATTTTTTGGCGAGGACCCTAATTGGGGCAGGATAATGGCTGCAATAGGCAGGAGTGGAGCTGTTATTAAACCGGAAAAAATCAACATACATTTTAATAATGTGGCGGTTGCCAGGGGCGGCGTGGAGGTTGGTAATGAGAGGGAAGCTGCCAGTGAAATGAAGAAAAAAGAAATCACACTTACAATTGACCTTGGCCTTAATAAACTCACAAAGAATTCCTATAAGATGTGGACCACAGACTTGGGCCATGAATATATAAAAATAAATGCAGACTATAGAAGTTAGTTGGTCTTTGGCGCTAGATTAAAAGTGCAAGGAGAGTAGGCAATGTTTACCGAGTTTTTTATGTTTTATGTCTATTTGGTTATTGCTCTATTTGGGGGGCTTGTAGGAAGTTTTCTCAATGTTTGTATTTATAGGTTGCCACTTAAAAAATCCATAGTCTTTCCTTCTTCAAGCTGCATGTCTTGTAATACAAAAATTAAGTTTTATGACAATATTCCCATACTGAGTTATCTTATACTGCGAGGCAAGTGCAGAAGTTGCGCAGCCTCTCTACCTATTCAATATCCGGTTGTAGAATTTCTTACAGGTCTTTTTGCTTTTATTATTTTTTATGAATACGGGCTGTCAGGTTATACTATTCCCGCATTTATATTTACTTCTGCCCTTATTGTAATATTCTTTATTGATTTAAATTGTAAGATTATTCCCGATGTAATTACCTTGTCTTTTATCCCTATTGCCTTTATTGCATCTTTTTTTATTCCCCTCATTGAACCGATGGATTCTTTTATAGGTATTTTAAGCGGCGGCGGCGGTTTACTGTTTGTTGCATTTATTTATGAAAAAATATCTAACAGGCAGGGGATGGGGGGAGGAGATATAAAACTTCTGGCTATGATAGGAGCTTTTTTAGGCTGGAAGGGAGTTTTAGTTACTGTGTTCTTATCTTCCTTTATAGGTGCAATTGTGGGGGGAATATTAATAGCTTTTTACGGCAAAGACTCTAAGTTTGCCCTGCCATTTGGTCCTTTTTTAGCCAGCGGGGCTGTTTTCTATATGCTCTACGGCACTGAGTTTTTAAACTGGTACTTGCAAACAATATGGAAACTATGAATATATCTAATTTAATTAAAATAGATAAACTTAAAAACATGGAATTTAAGGTTGGTATAAGACTATACTTAGCTTCCGGTATTGTAATACTTACAATCTCTGCTATTGCTTTTATCGGGCTTTTTACTCTTAAACTCATTGAAGATAATGCAGTTTACAGAAAGGTGAAGGAGGCTGAACTTATTGGAAGATTTCTCCAGGTTGCTGCAGAGAGGGATGTTGCAGGAAATAAAACCGGCATTGTTGATAAAACACTTAGGGCTGCCCATGTTTTTAGCGCAATAGTTGTAGATAGGAACGGAAAGGTACTCTTAGAGAAAGGTAAAATGCCAGTTGAGAGCGGCAGGGTCTTGCTTTTTACCGGAGGGGTAAAGATTAGAAAGGTTGGAGGAGGGCTTTTCGGAGTTGGAGAATCTCTTTATGTCCATGTTAGTTTAAAGGAAGGCTCTAACCTGTTAGGTAATGCAAGGTTTATAATAAGTCTTGGTGAAGTTAGTGGTTACATGAAAGAGGTAAGGTCTTTTATCGCCGGCTACGCTGTTATAGATTCTTTAATTATTATTTTAGTTGCAGTATATTTCCTGTCGCAGACAGTGGTGTGGCCCCTTAGAAGGCTTGAGAAGGCTGCCACAAGAATATCCAAAGGTAACTTTAGTGAGAGGGTTGAAGTTGTCGGTACAAATGAGCTGGCAACTCTTGCAGGTGCTTTTAATGTTATGGCCGAGAGGCTGGAAGAGGAAATTAACAGGCTCGAAAGAGTTAATAAAGAGCTGGTGGAAACTCAGGACGAGCTGCTTCAAACCTCAACTCTGGCTGCAGTGGGCAGGCTCAGCGCAGGTATTGCCCATGAGCTTGGTAACCCCCTGGGGGCAGTGCTTGGTTATCTTGAAATACTTTCAAAAGATATTGATGATAAGGATTTGGAAGAAGAAGATAAAAAAGAAATTTTTAGCAGGACGGAAAATGAGATAGAAAGAATTAATACGATAGTAAGTGAGTTTTTATCCCTCCTTCGAGAGCCTAAGATGCCAAAAGTACCTATAGATATAAACAAAAGTATTGGTGAAGTCATAGAGGCAATGAAAGATAGTAAAGGGTTTAGTGGTGTTAAGGTTCGGCTGGACTTAAAAAATGATTTACCTCATGCCATGATAGACGGATCTAAATTAAAGCAGGTGCTTATAAATATTTTTGTAAATAGCGCAGACGCCATTGGAAGAGACGGCTTTTTTGAAATAAAAACTGCAGTGGTTGGCAGTGAGGAAATTGACAGCAAGAAATTTAAATCTTTAGAAGACGAGGACAGGGGCTTTGAAGCACAAAAGAAAAATTTTGTGCTTATAACTTTCAGGGACGAAGGTGTTGGTATAAGCGAAGAAGATAGCGGTAAGGTGTTTGAGCCTTTTTATACCACCAAGGATATAGGCAAGGGTACAGGCCTTGGTCTTTTTGTTTCTAATACAATAGTGGAAATGTTTGGTGGTTTTATAGATTTTAAATCGGTTAAAGGTGAGTATACGGAGTTTTATATTTTTCTTCCAGTTTCACAGGACAGTGAGTTATAATCAGGGGTAATTATGAAGATACTTATTATAGATGATGAAGATGCAATGAGGCACATGCTCTCTGTGATGCTTAAAAAGGAGGGTTTTCAAACTTCAAGCGTCGAGAATGGGGCTGAGGCATTAGAGGTTTTAAAGTCGGAGGAATTTGACTTTATACTTTGTGATATCAGGATGCCTGTTCTTGATGGCAAGGGTTTTCTCACTGGTTTGGCGAAAACAGATATTGATGTAACTGTAATAATGATGAGTGCTTACGGCACAGTTGATTCGGCTCTTGAGTGTATGAAACTTGGTGCTTATGATTATATTTCAAAACCTTTCAAATCTGATGAAATATTATTAACCATAAAAAAAGCCCAGGAGAGGGAACTGCTTAAAAAAGAAAATGCAAGGCTTAGAGAAGACGCGGGAGTGACCATGGGAAGGGGAGATTTTTATACAAAAGAAAAATCCCTGAAAGATGTTTTGACTATAGTAAAAAAGGTTTCCGACTATGATACCAGTGTTCTTATTAGAGGTGAGACCGGTACAGGCAAGGAACTCATAGCAAGAGCTATCCACCATGAGGGTAACAGGAGAGATAAGGCCTTTGTTGCGGTTAATTGCGCGGCAATTCCTGAATCTCTCTTAGAGAGTGAGCTTTTTGGCCATGTTAAGGGAGCCTTCACCGGTGCTGACAAAACTAAAGAAGGACTTTTTAGAGAAGCCGATGGTGGAACAATATTTTTAGATGAGGTTGGGGAGATACCCAGGGAAGTTCAGGTTAAGCTTTTAAGGGTGCTGCAGGAAAATGAAATTCGCAGGGTTGGAGACAATGTCCCAATAAAAATAAATGTTAGAGTTGTTTCTGCAACAATCAGGGACCTGGAAGAAGATATCAAGACCGGAAGGTTTAGAGAAGATTTATATTATAGAATAAATGTAGTGCCAATAAACCTGCCTCCACTTAGGGAGAGACCTGCCGATATTATAGGGCTGGCAGACATGTTTTTAGACAGGTATTCAAAGAAATATGGCAGGCATATTAGCGGTTTTAAAGATGAATCTTTAATATTTCTGAAAGGTTACAGTTGGCCCGGTAACGTTCGTGAGTTGGAGAATATTATAGAGAGGGCAGTAATATTAGAAGATGGCGATATAATTGACCCGACCAGTCTCCCTATAACAGAGGAGCTTGGTAGTAGCAGTCTTGGTGAATTTAATACTTTTTCAATTAAAAAAGCTGAAATACAGATGGAAAAAGAACTTATAGAAAAAGCCCTTAAAGAAACCGGCGGAAATAAGACAAAAGCCTCCAAATTATTAGAAATAAGCCATAGAGCCTTGTTATATAAGATAAAAAATTACGAACTATGAAAAAATTTCATAGTTTTACCCCTTCGAAGTAATAAAAACCCTTTAAAATCAAATAGTTAACTTGGGGCATGTATATTGCATATATATAATGTGAGATATAGTATCATGTGTGTTTTTGCGTTCAAAGAGCTGAAAAATAGGGAAAAGATGAATAATATTGAATACTTACATGTGAAGGGAAGTGGTGGTTTCAGTCTGGTGGAGCTGCTGATTGTGGTAGCTCTAATTGGCATAATGATGGCAATTGCCATACCTGGTATTTTGTCTCAAAGACCAAAGTGGTATTTAAATGGAACTACCAGAGATATTGCAAGTAAACTCATGGCTGCAAGAATCAAAGCGGTTCAGGCAAATGATGAGTATGTAGTAGAGTTTGTACAGACAGGTTCTCCCCATACTTACACTTTGTTTCAAGCTACTAACTTTAAACTTTCTGACAAGACTTACGAGACCGTTTCCAGTACTGCTCTTGGGCAAAAGGCAAGGGGGGGAGCAAAAGTGTCGGGGTGTAAAAACATTCTTTTTATGCCAACAGGCAAGGTTCTAGGTCTTAGCTCTCAAGGTACAGAGTGTCCAGAAAAAGGCACTTTTCAATCGACTCAAAGATATTATAAAAAGGTTGAGTACGCTGGCACTATTTTCCCTCCGCAATATATATATGTATCACCTTTTACGGGTAATATTGTAATAAGCGAGACTCCGCCTACTTAAGGAATTTTTATGATAGAAAAGATTAAAAACAATAATGGTTTCACATTAGTAGAGGTTTTAATTGCTATTGCCCTTTTAGCAACTGCCCTGTTGGCTCTTGGTACGCTTGCAACCAGTAACATGAAAACTGTTGAGCTATCAAAGAGGCAAACTCAGGCAATCAACCTTGCCACTGAAAAAATTGAGCAGTTGGAAGTTATTTCTTATAACCTCCTTGGCAGGAACCATGGCAGTAATTCAGATATTGAGGGAAATAGTATCCAAAGAGATTGTACTACAGCAGCCCTTAATGGGGACGGTCAGCCTTTTATGCTTTGCACTCCGGCTGTGTCTCCTATTACTCGTGACAAAGTGGATTTTAACTGGGAGTTTTTAGTGACTTATTTAGATTTTGACCAAGATGGAAATGTTTATTCTTCTGATACAAGCACAAGTATTGACAGTGGGGATATAAAGAAAGTTAAAGTTAGGATTTGGTGGAAAGATATTTTCGGAGACCATGAGATAACACTCTCGGCTCTTAGAGGAAAATCTACATAGAATATATGATAGAAAATAATCGACATAACTGCCACCGGGGCAGTGAGGAGAGCCAGGTACAAGAGCCGTTAAGGCAAGACGGTTTTTCTCTTATAGAGATACTTATTGCTCTGGCTCTTACCTCTGCTTTAATGCTGGCGGTTTATGGCCTTTATAATGTCTTTACAAAGGTAACCGCTTGTTCTGACCTGGAGGTTGAAGCTCAGCAAAACGCAAGGGCTGCCGTGGAGATGATGTACAAAGATTTGGTCATGGCTGGTCACTTGGTCCCTGCTGAGTCTGATGACGGCAATGATGTTTTTGCCATTGAAGAAGCATCACCTGGTACACTGCGGTACCGTTTTGTAGATCCCGGTGACCAGAAAAGATATTTAAATACCTATACTTTAAATGCTGATCTAACTGCCATCACAAAAACCGAGTGCGAGGTTAATGTTAATTGGGTTATTCCTGAAGATGCCGGAGTTGCTGCATGTACAGACTACCCGGCTTATTCTATTATTGGAGGTGTGGACCCTGACGCAGAGGATGCAGTTACTAATGTAGTCGGCGGGTTGCAGTTTGAATATTTTAATGACGGCGGCGTTGGTGCAACAGCAATGCCTGGTGATGCACGAAAAGAAATTAGGTTTGTAAAGATTAGAGTTGATACAAGGACTGCAAGAAAGTGCGTTCTTCCCGGTGGAGGTGCAAGTTATAAATATTTCCGAGTTGACACAGAGGCAAGGCTTAGAAACATATTTGTAAGGAGCGGCATAGGAGACTCTGATGCACCTTTGGCCCCTACTGATGTTGAGGTTGGAGAGTATCCAAGACTTATGGATGATGGTTTTGGTAACCTCACTACTTCCGGTTCTTGCGGCCGCTTGGAGGTAAGGTGGAGAAAAGGCGTGGAGGAGGATTTAAAGGGTTATACAATTACTTTTTTAACATCAACTTCTATTTCTGACAGTGTGTCCCCTACCATTTCGGAGCTTACAAAAGATTCCGGAAAACTAGTTAGTGGAGAGGTTGATTTTGAGTTTTATAGATATGTTCTTAACCCCGGTTTTCGTACCAGTGGTACCAATATAAATGCGCCAAACAGGTGGCGTATAGTGCCTTCACTTTCATCGGAGGCAACTCCAAATGAATATCAAATTAAAGTACAAAGTTATGACGAATCGGGTAACCATAGTGACTATGCAACGCCTACAATAGAGAATACATATACAATCAATGATAGCTACACTCCGAAAGATGCTGCAGGCAATGATTTAGCGACTTATACAGGTGTTACCACCAGTAGTTATCTCCCCCCTAGAGACAAAAGTACCACTACTGTTACTACAGACACAGCTATGGGAGAACAAGACACTGTAATTAATGTAGTGAAGCTGCCTCCTGTTATAGATTTTGATTCACATACAAGGACAGACCCGGCAGACGAAGCTAAGGTGTTCTTGACATGGAAATATTCCTACGACCCAAATGTTCCCGGTATAAATTCCGGTCTTGAGGGTTTTAGAATATATAGGTCCAAAGAGCCTTGGTCCGGTGTTTACCCTATAACCGTTATTGACGATAGTGAAATGAAACTCATAGCAGGAGAGCAGGGCAGCGGGGCTACAATAGTTGTTGGGACAAACTCTCATCATGATGAAACAACAGGCGACCCTGATGACTATCTTTTTGTAGATGACTCAACGGTTCTTGAAACTTGCAAAACATATTATTATGCCATATTACCTGTTAGTTGCGACAAATCCTTAGTAAGTGATGATACAGGTGCCGACCCAAATAAATGGAAGGCAATTCAGGCAGATTACAAATTCGCTGCCGGTGACGGTGACTCGCAAGCTTATTATGTTGACGGTGCTAACAATCCTCTTGCCGATAGCCCTACTGACACTGTCACCGACACTACCCCTAAAGATACAACTCCTTTTGCCGGAGGTTTGCCTAGGCTTACTGCAAGGTCGGGGTACAAGAAAATCAGGCTTACCTTAGAGAATCCATACAGAGAAGAAACAGGGTCCATTGCCGGAGAGCCTGATTTTGATAAAACTTATATAGCTTATCAGCGGGTTAGTCCCGGTGACTCATGTATAGCAGCTAACACTTGTTACCCTGTTGTTGATGATTTTGACCCTGAAACTCTTACAGGTTTATCTGCCTCAGTTTCAGCAGGTGTTCTATTAATACCTGATAATACGCCTGGTACAGACCCGGAGACTGGTTTGCCATATACCGACGGTCTATTTACCTCGCCTGGTTTTGGCGCAGGAAACCTGCCTATCTTTGATAGTGCCACTCAAGATAACCCATCATCAGGGGCAGAACTACAGGCTGATTGCGATAGTGACCCTGCAGATGATGCTTTAGTTACTCCTTGCGTATATTATTTTACAGCCGTTGCTTATGACAGGTGTGGAAACCCTACACCGGAAAACATTAGCGCAGAAGCTGATTATGAGATTTGTAGTGATTTAGTAGCTGGCGCACCTGACCCGGTAACAGGTATTAAGGTCGTTCAGGCTTGTTCAGCCAGGTATTCAGTTGTTCTTGCCTGGGATGAATCATCGGAAACGGATTTGGCCGGTTATACAGTGTCAAGAGGGGGTACTCTTTTAACAGATACAGAAGAGTATTATGATACCGTTGCTGCTGAGACAAAATATAACCTTAAACCTTTTTGGCCTTACCCTCCTAAGATTACCAATAAGGCGGGACTTCAGGACGGCCAGGAGTATACATATGATATAAGGGCAATGGACTGCGCTTATACAAGTAATGTAGATAGAGGAGAAGAAGTT
Organism: uncultured bacterium; assembly: GCA_965371285.1. GTDB lineage: Bacteria > Desulfobacterota > GWC2-55-46 > GWC2-55-46 > DRQE01 > CBDUXU01. The sequence continues at coordinate 13,537 of CBDUXU010000029.1, forward strand.
TACCCTGAAGCCACCAATGTTTCTGCCGCTGCATCTACGCCTTCCATATCAATAGGTGGTATTACCAGAGATTTTTATTGTAATGTCGCAACCGCCACCACCGGCGGCTCATGCGGGCTCATAAATGATACTGTCTCTTTAATGCCTGTTTATTTAGGTGTAGAGATTGGTACCGACGGTGGTACTTCTATTCTTAGTCCATTTGAATTAGGTTCTGTAACAATGTTTATTGACAATACTCAGTCAGTCGCCAGTTCTATGGAAGTAACAGGGCTTGATATTAGCTGGGTTAATCCCGACGCAGAACTCAGGTCTGTTGTTATTGGCGGAGGATATTCCTCTGTCACAGAGCTGACTATACCTGTTACAGCTGACGGTACGCCGGTTGTAGTAACATCAGCAAACCCTGAGCAGGGACAGACAAAAGCTCTTACGAGTGTTCCTCTTGACCTTGCAAGTGTCTATGTAGATATCCCCGGTCAGTCGAGGCATGTTCCTATTACATTCAAATTCAAGAGAGTTAACGGCAATGATGTTGACATGAGAAGCGACTATCTTCTTATTAAACTTTATACAAGGAATATGTCTATCGATGCCAATAACCCGGACAATAGTTGTACTAATTTCCTTGGAGACGGTAATGAGTTTAAGGCAATCTTTGTGCCGCCGGGACCTGTTATTACAGATGTTATACATCAGCCTCCGCTAAGCGGAGCTCAAGCTACTCCTGCCTTTGATAGTTTAGGTATTAACCAAACAGATGAAGTACCGTTAGAGTCTGCAGTCACGCCTCTAACTATTACGGATATTATAGAGAGTACCACTATTGGTACAGACGGTCAGTTGGTTCCCCTTAAAACTGCAAAACTCTATTATGCAATAACAAGCAAAACTGCCGGTATTCATGATTCTATTCCTCCTGCGAATAACCCTGGTGTTTATACTGAAGTAGACATGCTTAAGCCCGATGACACCCCGTGCACGGGAGGCACATCTCTTACCTGTCACGCGGTTATAGATCCGGCGCCTGACCAGAGGGTTTGGTTTTATGTTGTGGCAGAAGATGACAGGCAGCAGTTCTTTACGGCGCCGGAGTCTGAGTTTGATGTTAGCGGCATATTGCTCTTTAATACTTATGTCTATGATTTTGATGTTTTTGGTGACGGTTGTAAATTTAAGCTGGCATCTCCGACAGGTCTTACTCTCTCGCCGAACACGGGAATTCCCGGCTCTGAGACAATTGGTGTTACATGGAACGAGGTTACTACTTATAACGAGGTTGATGCCGGTGCTCCTAATGTCCAGGTTATTGCAGAGGATAGTGTCGAATACTATGTGTACAGAAGAGATGCCTTAGGAAGTTTGGCCGGATCTTTCTCCAGGGTTGCAGATGGTGGTTGTTTGGGGCCCCTTACCGGAACTGGAACCTTAACTTGCACAGACGGTACTGTAACAGGGCTGGATATAGATGCAAATGATTATGCTTACTATGTGGTTGCAGTTAATAATTGTAAAGCAAATGAGAGTTCTGAGCCTGAGAGGGTGGCAGAGTGCGAAGGTTTTGATGAGCCTAGACTGATAATTTCAAATGGCGGTGTTATTGCTACACCTGGTTTTGGTGTTTTTGCAGGCCAGTCCTTTGAAGTGGAAGTGCAGTACTGTTCAAAACTATATGACGGCGAGTATACTGATATCTCCACACTTAATGCTATAACAGTGTCCGCTGTTTCCGGTACAGGTTCAACTTTAAATCTTAATTATATGACCGAGTCAGGTTCCGGAATTTATGACGAAGGTTATTTTGTTGAAACAGTCCTTACCAGTACTGTAGATGAAAGTTTGCCAAATTCAAAACAGGTAGCTTCTAACAGTGATATTCTTGTTGTAGGGTATGCCGATGCAGTAGCTACAGGTACAAGTCCACAGACAGTTCTAATCTTTGAGAATGCTTGTGATAACACACCTGGTCCTCCTGAGAGTTTAAGCCTTACTAATGCAGGCATTTATTTAAATGACTTAGATGGTGATGGCGATATTAATTTAACATGGCTGGTTCCTTCTTCCAATACAGATGGCACAACCCCGGTAAACGATATTAGTGGCTACGAAATAGAAGAAGCTGTAAGGTACTTTGGCGATTTAAATTATGACACAATTCCTACTGATTCGGACTACTTAGTAATTCAAACCATAGGTTCTGACCCTGCAAGTACAGCTGTTAATCATTCAGCTGCATCTGTTAAAACTAAGTATTGGTATAGGGTTGTAGCAACTGACCCCTGCATCCATTGGAGTGATCCTTCTAATGTAGTTGGTCCTGTTCTTGTAGGTACTTGTAGTACAGTGCCAGATACTCCCGATGTTGATGTTTCGAACCAGTATAATGTGACTGCCGATGTTGGTGATATAGTTGTTACCTGGGCAGACCCGGCAGCTAATGACTTTGACATCGTTAGTTATGATGTAATATCAGAGGTTTCAACAGATGGCGGCGCTACTTGGAGCGGCGCTACTACGGTTATAGCTAATATTACAGAGGGAGACCCTGAGTTCGCATCTCTAACCTACACAGATAAGACTAACTACACGGCAGCTACCGGCGGGGCTGAAACTCTGGTTAGATACTACATTGAATCTACAGATTTTTGTGGTTTCCAATCTGCAGCGCCAACGGGAACTGATTATTCAGATATCGTATATCACAATGCTTGTGTTAACAGTCCTTCAGTGCCAACAGGATTGTTAATTAATAACCCTCCAGACCCTGATTACGGTTTTGTAAATGTTGATATGACATCAACGGGCAAGGTTTATTTAGAGTGGCAGGGGGTAACTAACTTTGATGTAGTTGGTTATGTAATTTATGAAGCAGTATCTCTTATTGATACAAATTGGGGAGCTGTTGCTACTGCTGTTGCTACTCTTGTTCCTCCTACACCTGTTGTGCCTCATCTTGGTGCGGTAACTCACAGTGCAATAGTTAATGCATCTTCTACACTTGTAGATAGTTATGTCCAATATACAGTTAAGGCTATTGATATTTGTAATAAGGAAAGTGTTTCATCAAATTCTACTACTTCTATACTTATAGGTTCCTGCGCAGCTGCCCCACTAGCTCCCGGCACTCCGACTTTAACTAATGCAAATCCCGATGTTGAGAAAGAGGCAGCCACTTTGGGCGATATAGGCCTAAGCTGGCCGGCATCTGCGGAGAAAGATGTAGAGTTCTATTCTATTTATTTAATGTTTAATTCAGCTGGCACATGGAGTACGACAAAGATTAACTCTACTGCTCCTGGTACAATAACATACCTGGATAACTATATATCATCAGGTTATGCTCCGCTAAGTCTTGCAAAGTACGCCCTAACTGCCACAGATATTTGCGGTCGTGAGGGAGCTTTAAGTGCAGACTCATCGGTTGTATATGTTGGTTCTTGCCTCGCTCCTCCTGCAGCCCCAACTGTGGTAGTTGTTACATCAGGAGCTTCCCTCTCCGGAGTTGATGCTGACACTAATGGAGATTTAACCGTAAGCTGGACTCCGCCGGCAGACTTTGATGTTAAAGAATATAATGTCTTTGTAGAGGTAGAGGGGGTTACTAATGGTACGGCTGTAGCAGCGGCAATTACCAGTAATAATACTTCTGTGGTTTTGAATATTTCTGACGATATTGCATATCCAAAGTTCTCTAGTCTTAGGTATTATGTTCAGGCAGTTGATTATTGCAACAAGGTAAGTCCTTACAGCACTGCAAGTACCCCTACCGTTGTAAAGGATTCTTGCGAACTTGCGCCTACTCAACCTGCTAATTTAATAAACTCAAACCTTAAACCTTTTGCAGACGAAAATGATGAGGTCAAACTTAGTTGGGACGCTCTAGACCCTGCTACAGACGGAGACTTCACGGGCTTTACTGTTTATGTGGAACTGGATACTAACCCGCCAATGTTCTTACTAAGTGGTATTTCAACTACATCATATACCCATCCTACTGTTGGTCCTCCATTTGTAGAGGGTAGGATTGCATACTACTATATTACTGCTACAGATGCTTGTAACTTAGTTAGTCCTGACTCAAGCCGTGTTGGTCCTATATATATTGGCGCTTGCGACACAATACCTGACCCGCCTCAATCGGCAGACTTTGACCCACAGGCAGTCATATATGACTTTAGAAATGATTCGGTGCTTGACCCACAGCCACCTGTAGAAGATTATATAGATATTTCATGGGTAGCACCTGATACAAGTGTTTTCCCTGCTAACTTTGATGTGCTTAGTTATAATATTTACAGGGAGGTTTCAAAGAGTAATGGTATTACATGGAGCGCTCCTCTTTTAGTTACTTCTAATGTTTATGCTGCAGATATGCCTATTAGGGTGAATAGGGAAGATGGCGCAGGCCCGGCAATAGGTTCCGGCGACTTTGTTAGATATTATGTAACCAGTATTGATGCTTGTGAACAGGAAAGTCTAACAGGTTCGCCGACAACATTTACTCTTATTGCTGACTCTTGTGATTACAGTCCTGTTGCTCCTGCCGGAGCGGTTACATTCACAGGTTCTGTTGTTGATTACGATGGAAGTGACAATGTAACTCTTAACTGGACTGCATCTACTGACCCTGATATTGCCCAGTATAATATTTATGCTGAGTACTCATCTACAGGTAAAACTATACCTGACAGTTGGACTGCTGGTGTTTTATTCAACTCAGTAACGGTATTTGATTCTGCAGGCGTACTGCCGACAAGTACAGTATTAGATGGTTCTGCAGTGCCGGTAGGTGACCACGTAAGATATTATGTTACTGCTGTGGATTTCTGTAACGGTCAGGAGAGCGGACCTTCAGAGAGGACGGTTGACCTTATAAAAGATACTTGTCTTGCATCGCCTTTAGCTCCGGCAGTACCTACTTACTCAGGTGGTAGGGCAGAGCTTGAACTTGGTGCCTATATAGCTGACTTTGATACTGATATAACTCTTAATTGGACAGTACCGGGTACAGGAGGGGCTAATGATGTAGTGGGTTATAATGTTTATAGGGAAGTTTCCAGTGATGGTACTACTTGGAGTAGTTCGGT
>CBDUXU010000030.1:0-18542 GCA_965371285.1 uncultured bacterium
AATGCTCAAATGCACCAAGGCTTATCACGGCATCAAATTTTCCAAATTCATTTTGCAGGCCGTCGATATGTTTTAATATGGTCTGGGCTTCCTTACTAACCTCCATACCCCTAAGACCCATTATTATGGTCTGGAGATAGGCGTAAAAACTATTAGGCGACACGGGTATTACCCTGCGCGAGAAAGCATAAGCTGCAATCTGCTTGTCGTCACTAAAATTATCATCCTTTATAATTGTCTCATAATAAACATTCTCTGCCGGTATATACATGAGGGCAAAGTTTAGGGTTCCCTCGTCGGGAAGAATGTATGAGTCGGCTATTTCATCAATCCTGTTTTTAACATCTTTTATAAACTTTCTCTTAGATGCTTTTTTTTCGTCGTCACTGCTGCCTTCAATAATTCTAACAAAGTTTTCTAGGGGGAACTTCGAATCAACTGAGATTATAGTATTATTAAGTCTTATAATCCCATCTACCCTGGCCCCGGACTTAAAACCATACTGAAGTTCATAGTTTTCTTTAGGCAGAATCTGGGCAAGGAGGTCGCCTAGGAAAAACTCCCCTAACTCGCCGCGAAGTTTCGGAGCCTTCAAAATATCCTGTAAACTTGCAATATCCTTACCTACGTCAAAAACTTGTTTTGTTGCCTCACTTAACTCACCGAGGCTTTTACTTACTTCTTTCACGGCGTTGGCTGCATTGTCCATCCTGTCATTTATTTGCCCTGTAGAGGTCTGTACTTGCGAGGTAACAGACTTTAGCTGCTCGTTTACCTGACTGGTCACCTGAGAGAGCTGCTGGTTAATAAGAGCCATATTACTGTTCATAGACTCCTGGAGCTCGCGCCTAAGGCTTTCAGTCTCCTTTTGCAGTACCAATAGGGATGTAGAGTCATCGGACTTTGACTGGTTTAGAGCCAGATAGCCCATAACAGCCATGATTAGAACTAACAATATTATTATTACAATTTCCATATGCCTAATACCTGTGAACCTTAGAGTAGATTTTATTTTAAACAGCAGAAAAGGGTTTAGTTATTATCCGTTATCTGACTCATTATTTCAACGCAAATAAAAAAACCCGACCCTCGTAGATATTACGGAGGACCGGGTCTTCTTAAAAAATACTTTTAAGTATCTTTAGAATTAGAGACCTTTCATGTATGCAACAACTGCATCAATCTCTGCATCTGTAAGTTTACCCTTCCATGGTGGCATTGGGATTGGGAACTTTTTGTAAAGCTTTTTGCTGCCTTTACGGCCAACTAAAACAACATCTTTAATGGCTGCATCGCCTGTAGATTTGATGTAATCTGATCCGGCGTGTGCAGGTGCCATTGCTGTACCCTTACCATCTTTACCGTGGCAAGAAGCACATTTAGATTTGTAAACTTTTGCTCCGTCTGCAGCTATTGCTGTTCCTGTGAAAGAAACTGCTACTGCTACTGCTATTGCTAATACTAGGTTACGCATGTGAAGCCTCCTTTTAATAATGTAATTGCGTTTGGCAATTCGAAAGTATTGAGATTACAACCTAAGTCAGTCTTTGTCAAGAATTTTGTTGATACAAAAATGCGGTAATTTCAAAAACTTTCTTTTCCCTTTACGCACTTTTATTGTAAACCCCTAAGTACTTGATTTACCAGTTAATTTCTGTTAATTAAAGGCACTTTTTCATTAAAATTTTTTAATAATTGGAGAAGAAAGATTAAAAAGACAAAAAAACTTTAAAAATCATATATCCCGCAAGTATAAATTCCAGGGGAAAAAAGAAAAACCCCTTACTAACTAGTAAAGGGTTTTTAGATATATAACGAGGGAATCAATTTGCTCGTCAGTGAGTTTCCCTCCCCAGGGAGGCATTGGGACAAGAGCATTTTTTGGGTCTCTCTTAATGGTTTCTTTTCTGCCATTTACAATGATGAACTTTATGGCTTCAGGAGGGGCATTATCAATAAAACCGTTACCCTTAAAGGCAGGAGCTGTGGAAGTACCCACTCCTCTATTGCCATGGCAATAACTGCATTTGGATTTAAAGAGTTTCTCTACTGTTACCTCTCGTCTCCCGGCATTAGACTCTGGTGAATCGAAAACTAAACTAATAAAAAATATCCCTAACGACGCAGCAGTGATAAAAAAAACTTTCTTCATAATGGCATCTCCATTGTTTGCACTACTAATTTAAACTACTTAAGGTTCTTGATGTATTCAACTACCGCCTCTAACTCCTTTTTGTTTAACTTATCACCCATAGGAGGCATAGGAATCATGCCTTCGCTAGTACCTTCCAGTATTATCTTTTTCATGTCTGCATCGGTAGCACCACCAAGAAACTCGCTACCCTTTAGCGGTTTAAGCATACCGGTACCAACACCCTCTGACCCGTGACAGGCTGCGCATTGAGTCTCAAATACTGCCTTACCAACTGAATCTTTATCTGCCCAGGAGCTGCTGATAAAAACAACCCCCCCAAGCATAAAGAACATAAATACAGGCATAATTAATCGCACCATAAAATACTCCTTCAAAAAATATATTTGCTGCATAAAACTAACCCAAAAAAACTAAAGGGTTTTCATATAATCGACAACTGCATTAATCTTTTCATCACTTAGCTTACCGCCCCAAGGGGGCATAGGAAGCTTAAGGTCAGGGTATTTCTTTTCAGAACCCTTCCTGCCATCAACTACAACCTTTTTTATTTCTGCCTTAGAACTGTTTTTGATGAAATCGCTGCCCTTATGAGCCGGTCCCATAGCCGTGCCAACACCCCTTTGACCATGACAACCTGAACATTTAGATCTGTAAATTTTTGCGCCGTCTATTGGTTTATTATTATCAGCTGAAAAAGCAGAAGAGCCGAGTGTGAGAGATAAAACAAAAATACTTAGAGAACTTAATAAATACCTAAACATAATTACCTCCATAACATTTAAATTGTTATAAAACGGACAATTATCAAGGAGAATTTCAAGTATGCTATCTATAAAATATAAGAAATAGCACCTAAAAGCAACAGCTTTTATTTGAAAAAAGCCTATTTTATAAACTTTTTACCTATAAAATTATTGTTATAATAGACTCAAGTATTTGGTAAAAAATGACTTGACTAATACTTGAGTGATTTGCTATGATATTAACACCTTGAAGTACAAAAGGTAAAAAGTTGATACAAGGAGATACAATGGAAGAAAGAATTGAAGAAGCTCTGGAAATGATTAGACCTGCATTAATGGCAGACGGAGGAAATGTGCAGCTTGTAGATGTTGATGAAGACAACGGTATCGTGAGAGTCCAGCTAATGGGTGCTTGCTCAGGTTGCCCAAGTTCACAGATTACACTAGCCATGGGTATTGAAAGAGCTATCAAAGAAAAAGTTCCTGAAATCAAACAGGTTCTTTCCGTTTAAATAAGGCTTTAAGTATGAGTTTTTAACTGACCGCCTAAACGGCACAGGTTTGCCGTTTAGGCGGTTTTTTAACTCTTTTAACTCTAATGATTAACTACAACTAATGAAACTTCAGGAGCTTATAAATGAGTAAAGTAACAATAGGATTTATAAAAAGCGCACTTATATACCTTGGCGCAGCAGTGCTTATAGGAATCCACCTTGCAGCAGGAGGTCCAGAGAGGTCCTTTATACCGGTTCACACTCACCTCAATCTCCTTGGCTGGATGAACATGATGCTTTTTGGCGTAGCGTACCACATACTGCCACGCTTTAGCGGAAACCAACTATGGAGCGAAAAATTATCAATATGGCACCTGTGGCTTGCAAATATCGGCCTTATTGGACTGTTAGTTGGATGGGGATTTTTATTTAATGACTCTTCAAATAATATAATACTTTTAATATTCTCAGTAGTGCAGGCAGTTTCTATTTTTATGTTTATAATAAATATGTTCAAAACCCTAAAAGCTGCCCCGGCACCAATGTGCGGCGTAAGCGAAAAACAATAAGATGACTACTACAGATAAAATAGATAAAACTTGTAAGACAGAAACAAAAGAAACAGAAAAACGCGAGTGCTGTAACGATGATTGCGAAGTTTGCGTAGATGACAACTCCAATGTTACTGCCCCGCCGGCACCGGAGCTTCCGTAGCAGTCTGCGACTGTTTTCTAATAAAACAGGGATATCAACACTTCCCCTGAGTAAAACAAGTAGCTAAACAGTTATTAATAATGACTGTTACATATAAAATATAACAAATCAATTAAGGAGATTTAAAATGGCATTAAATGAAAAATCAGTTCTAGACGCACTAAGTAAAGTTCTAGACCCTGAGATAAAAAAAGACCTAGTAACACTGAACATGATTAGAGATGTTAAGGTAGACGGAAGCAAGGTTTCCCTTAATCTCGTTTTAACAACAACAGCCTGCCCCCTGAAAGCGCAGATTCAAGGTGAAGTAACAGAGGCCGTTAAGGGAGCTGGCGCAGAAGAAGTGGAAATAGAAACCACTGCAGAAGTGCCCCAGGGCCGGGGCCTGCCGGAAAAGAAAGCCCTTCCCGGCATAAAAAACATAATCGCCGTAGCCAGTGGAAAAGGCGGAGTCGGCAAATCCACTGTTGCAACTAACCTGGCTCTCGCTCTGGCCAAAACAGGGGCCAAAGTCGGCCTTATGGACAGCGATGTATATGGACCAAGTATCCCCCTAATGCTGGGAGTACACGAAAAAGTACGGGCCGCTGAAAATGGCAACATGATACCTCACGAAAGATTTGGGGTAAAAATGATAAGCATAGGATTTATGTTAGACGAAGAAAAACCTGTAATCTGGCGTGGTCCTATGGTCATGCAGCTCGTAACACAGTTTCTAACCAAAGTAGAATGGGGCGAGCTGGACTACCTGGTAATCGACCTACCGCCGGGAACAGGCGACGCTCAGCTTACACTAGCTCAAACCGTACCTGTATCAGGAGCAGTAATTGTAACAACCCCTCAGGATGTCGCACTTATCGATGCTCGCAGAGCTATTGGAATGTTCCACGAAGTTGGTATCCCAGTTGCCGGAGTAATCGAAAACATGAGTTACTTCTCATGCCCACATTGCAACGAAAGAACAGACATCTTCTCCCACGGGGGAGGAGAAGCAACAGCTAAAAAATACGAAGTCGAGTTCCTAGGAGAAATACCTCTGGATATTAGAATCCGCGAATGTGGCGACGGAGGAGAGCCAATAGTAAGCGCCGAACCGGACTCAGTTCATACAAAGAGCTTCATGCATATAGCAGAAAAGGTAGCAGCAAAAATAAGCATCCTTGCTCTCACTGGTGATGAAAAAATGCCCGTACAGGGGTGACCCCTGGTACGCAAAGATAGGGCCTTCGGCCCCAGCGTGACGCTGGACCCAGAGATCAGGGACACCATGCAGTTAACTAGTTTTCCAATTTTTTGGAACTTACATTCTGTTAATATAAAAAACAAATAAAAAGGGAGTATGATTTTAATCATACTCCCTTTTTAATGTTTGTTTATCATTCCTGCGAAGACAGAAATCCAGTCATATATCCTCCTAGCTAAAATCTTTAAAATTATTCCAAAAAGGTGTCCAATCTAACTCTTTACCTTTATTTTTGTATTGCCAAGTTTTCAACTCTTCATTTGGATATAAAAAAATATTCATACAATCTGAATTACCTTGTTTAGTCGCAATTTGATTTTTTGAAATCCATTTTTTTAACTGTAACGATGGTATTATGAAATAATTTTCTGATTTGCCCATAAATCTCCTACGAGGGAGTGTGGCAGCTATAAAAATATAAAAGGTGTTTTTATGATATTGCATTTTGTGTTTATAAAGATCAAACCAAAAATAACTATTTTTCTGGAACATAGAGGTTTTTATTTGAATTTGAAATATTTATCATCGCCAGCAGCAATAAAATCAATACCTTTATCTTTTAACGGCAGGTAAACAGGTATCTTAAGTTTTTTTTGAAAATAAGCAATTGCCTGCAATTCACCAATATGACCAATCCCTGACATAATAAATACTCCTACATCTTTTAAATTGGGTGGAGCGTCACGCTCCCATGCTACCTATTAAATCTTTAAAGTCTGTTATCTTTTTTGCTTTCATAAACTTTTTAATGTCGTCAACTATTACGGCTGGACCCTTTGGTTCAACGAAGTTCATTGTTCCCACCTGTACGGCCGATGCTCCTGCCATTATAAACTCAAGAGCGTCTTTATAATTACTAATTCCGCCTATGCCTATAAGAGGGACTTTTGCAACTTTGCTTGCTTCCCATGTCATAAACACTGCCAGAGGTCTTATGGCCGGGCCGGACAGCCCTCCCCTTACCGTGCCTAAAATAGGTTTGCCTGTTTCTACATCAATTGCCATACCGGTGAAGGTGTTTATAAGGGAGATGGAATCAGTCCCACCATCCTGCACCGCTTCTACCATCACTTTAATGTCCGTTACATTGGGTGAGAGTTTTGTCATTACATGGAGGCTGGTGTTCCTGCGGACTTCTTCCACGACTTTTCTTGCTTCTGTTGGGTCTGTTCCAAAAACTATTCCGCCTTTTTTTACATTAGGGCAGGATATGTTTATCTCCACCCCTGCCACTCCGTCAAGTCCGTCTAGTTTTCTTGCAACTTCTCCGTAACCTGCCAGGTCTTCTGCAAATATGTTTGCAATAACTTTTGCAGTCTTGCAATGTTTTCTCAATTTAGGAAGTTTGTCATTTATAAAAACATCTACTCCAACATTTTGTAGCCCTATGGAGTTTAACATTCCAGAGGGGGTCTCAACTATACGAGGGTATGGGTTACCCTCACGAGGCTGGGGAGACAAACCTTTTGTAACAAGCCCGCCGATTTTATCGAGTTTGAAGTACTTGGTAAACTCAAGGCCATAACCAAAAGTACCGGAGGCGGTCATAACAGGGTTCTCGAGAGTAATAGAGCTTTTCCCCTTGCCGCCAATGTATGTTTTTAAATTTAGTTTTTTATTTGCCATTTATAAACTACTCCAGTCTAATTCAGAAGAATCAAACACCGGTCCATCTGCACAGACCATTTTATAATTCCCGTATTCCGAAGCCCCTGCGTTCTCTGACTGCCTTACAGCGCAGCCAAGGCAAGCCCCTATTCCGCATGCCATGGAAGTCTCCAGTGACACGAAACATTTAGGGTCGCCATTATTTTTTGCAACCTCTGCCACTGCCGATAACATTGCCAAAGGTCCGCAAGAATAGATAACTGTTTTGTCAGTAATTTCCTTTGGCATAAGGGCAGTAACATAACCCTTTGTTCCGGCGCTTCCGTCTTCTGTGGCGATTTTTACTTTTAAACCAAGTTTTTTAAACTCCTTTGCAAGTTTTGCTTCTTTTTTTGTCCTTGCTCCGAACAGCAGGACTGCGTCCTGTTTCTTTATAAGACTAGTTTTTGCGAAGTTGTAGAATGACGCTATACCAATACCACCTGCCACAAGCAGAGTATGTTCCTTCTTTTTAGGCTTTGGAAATGAATTCCCTAGAGGACCAAGTATGTCAACCTCCATACCTTTTTTCCAAGCGCTCATAAGGCTTGTACCACGGCCTATAACCTTATAGACAAGTTCGATGGACTTGCCGTTTTTTATGACATTATAAACGCTAAATGGTCGCCTAAGGAGGGGGTCTGTCGAGCCTGCGACCTTAACCATTACAAACTGTCCCGGTTTTATCTTCGAACCTGTCCAAGCAGCAGTCACTTTATAGTGACCCGGTGCTACCTCAATATTTTCTATTATTTTACAATTTGGCATTTTTTTTAACCTGCTATATCATAAGTCCAGTTTCATAACTATTGCGTCTTCGTCTCCGTAATAGTTATGGCGTACACCGATTTCAGTAAAACCGGACCTCTCATACATTCCTCTTGCTACCTTATTAGAATCCCTTACTTCAAGAAAGATGTTGTAGGCATTTTGCTCTTTCATCTTACCTACCGCAAAGTCCAAGAGCTTTCTGCCCAGACCTCTTTTTTTATAATTAGGATGTACTACAATGTTTAAAATCTGCGCCTCACCGTAAACAATCCAAAACACTACATAACCTACAAGTAGGTTATTATCTAGCGAGTCTCTTAAAACATAAAAACTTGAAACCCTGTTACGGAGTTCCGAGCGAAACATATCTTCGCTCCAAGGGCCTTTGAAAGATAGTTTTTCAATTTCCAGAATATCTTTAATATCACCATCTGTAGCTTTGATTATTTTAAAATCAGATAAATTTTTGTCATTTTTATAAACTTTTTTATTTTTATTTTGGCTAGGCATCACAATATTATATATCAAATTATACACTCATATAAGAATAGGATTATTTGTCGTTTATAGCAAAAACCAAATACCATAAATCAAGTTTTTTGAGTTTAAACTGTTTGACTACCTTAAGGTTGGCAACTTCCAAAAACTCATCTAAACAAATATCTGCGTTCCAGCCGATCCTGCGGCTGATGGGATTAAAGAGTTCTGCACCTTTTGCTAAAACTTTATTACGGCTTTTAAAATGGTTTACTATAACGATTTGCCCCCCCGGCTTGCATACCCTTTTAATCTCACTCATAACCCTGCCCGGGTCAGGTACTACGCTAACCACATGGGAGGTAAACACATGGTCAAAAGTGTTGTCTTCAAACTCCAGGTTCATGGCGTCCATGACTTCAAACTCTACATTAGTCATGCCCCTAATCTCTGCCTTCTTTTGGGCTTTAGCGAGCATATGGCTGGAAATATCAACCCCGGTAATCTCGCAGTGAGGCGGGTAAATCTCAAGGGAAAGCCCTGTACCCATTCCAACATCCAAGACCTTCTCCCCCGGCTGAATGTCCATACCGGTTATGGCGCGCTTTATCCTGGGATAAAAAAACCTTTTAAAAAGCACATCATAAATATGTGAATAACCGGCATAAATTTTCTTAATAGACTCTAATTCCACCTTCAAAACTCCTAAACAACAATTTTATGCAACTAAGCACTAATAACTATACTACAAAACCTTAACAAAAAATAGCTTGTCATCTCCTACAGTGAAGAAGTTTTTAATTCTAGCTTCCTCTATGTAGCCGTTTTTCTTATAAAAACCCTGCGTCTGTGAGTACTCGTCCCTGCCAGATGTCTCTGCTATTAAAATGCGGCCGCCGTCGGCTTTAATATTACTTTCTGTAAAATTTAATAACATAGAGCCAATACCTTCTCTCCTACTGGCTGCATCTACCAATATCCAATAAAGGTCAAAAGACCCTTTTGACAGGGACGCCCCTCCGTAACAAACAAACCCTACTACTCTATTTTCATTTAATGCCGTTAGGGTTATGTAGTCTTCAGATTCTAAGCTGTCCTTGTTTAGCGAAGTGTCTAGAAGCTCTACGGCGCAGTCTTTTTCTTCCTGGTCTATATTATCTGTTTCAGAGATTATTTTAAACAAGGCTTCTCTGTGGTCGCTTGTAGTTGGTATTATTTCTATAGAATCCATAATTTAATTTATCACATCCTCCTCTAGTGTTTCTGCTATAACCGTTTCTGCTGTAATATCCTCTTCCTCACAGCCTTCCCCCTCTTCTTCTTCCAATGCCAAAGCTCTTTCTTCCGCTTCTTCGTACCTCTCCACTGCAAGCTCCACAATCCTATAAACCAGGTCAGAGTAATCAAGCCCCGCGCACTTGGCTGCCCGGGGAAGCCCTGCATCAGTAGAAATATCAGGGTTAGGGTTTACTTCCAAAACAAATACATTCCCGCCAGAGTCCATTCTCATATCTACCCTGCCGTAATCTCTACACCCTATGGCGTCATAGGCCTTAAAGGCAACAGCTTTAAGTTTTTCTGCCTCTTCTTCGGTAACCTTTGCCGGGCATATCGGCATTGAGTTAGTATAAAGAGGGCTGTCGGTAATCCACTTTGCCTCATAGGAAATTATTTTAGGCTGGCCTTCAGGGAATGTTGAAAAATCAATCTCTGAAGGGGGGAGGGCAATTTTACTGCTTCCTGTGCCGAGTATAGCCTGGTTAAACTCCCTGCCGTCAATAAACCCTTCAACCAAAGCTCCCTGGTCAAAAGTGGCTACCACATATTCAACCCTTTCTTTTAAGTCTTCAATATTATGTACTACTGCATTTGATTCTATACCAATCGAGGCATCTTCTTTAACGGGTTTGACAATTAAAGGATAATCTAAATTATGATTGTCACAGTCGTCTTTATCAGATGCAACAAAGTAAGGAGGAGTGGGCACCCCGCGGCTAGCTAAAATATCTTTTGTAAGCCCTTTGTTCAAGGCTATTCCCAGTGCCATGGGGCCGCTTCCCGTAAATTCTACATCTAAAAGCTCAAATAGCGCCGCTACATTCATCTCGAACCCGCTATAATCAAATGCTCCTTCACATAAGTTAAAAACAACCGAGTTGTCTTCTTGACTTAAGTTATCTATAAACTCTTTTAGGTTGTCGGCTCTAAGGGGCGCTTCTTTTACTTCTACCCCAAGGCCCTCTAAACATTTTCTAATAATATCTACATTGTCTTTCATAGAGCCAAACTCTAACTCGATGCCTTCGTAGTTATAAGTGTCGGACCCGTCATCGTTGTAGGCAATTTTAACTACTTCTTTTTCTTCTATAAGGTCCTCTTCGCCGCCTTCTATATTATCAACTGGCTCATCTATAACATTATCACCGGTTTCACTCATTTATATCTTGTACCTTTCTATTGCTGCGTCAACTACACTATTTATAAGGCCATTATAATCTAACCCCTCTGCGCGGGCCGCCTTTGGGAAACAACTATTTTGAGTCGGGTCAGGCAATACCCCGGGAAGGGGATTTAATTCTATTATGTTAGGCTCTCCGCTGCCATCGAGCCTTACATCAACCCTGCACCAATCTCTTAAACCCAGAGCATTAAAGGCATCCTTTGCAAGGTCAGAAATTTTTCCTGCTAATTCCCCGTCAACATCGGCAGGACATATAAACATATCCAGAGGGTCTTCAGGGCGGTCTAAAATCCACTTTGCTTCATAAGAATAAATAGGGTTTACTCCCTCAGGCAGGGCGCCGTAGTTTATCTCTACAATAGGTAGGGTCCTGAGGCTGTCCCCATTACCCCTACTATTACCTATAAGGGCTATTGTAAATTCCCTGCCCGGGAGGAACTCTTCTACGAGGGCTGCCTGTTTGTAGGTTGATATTATGAACTGCACTTTTTTTGACAATTCATCAAAGTCAGTAACAAAACAGTCGTCTCTTACTCCTTTACTGGACCCTTCAAAAAGTGGTTTTACTATTAAGGGATACTTAACGCTGCCTGGAATAATATCACCATAGTCATGTGAATCACCTTCACCTATTAACCAAAACTTTGGGTTAGGGACTTTGTGATATGTTAGGACCTCTTTTGCCCTTGCTTTGTTTAGGCAAAGTGCCAAACTAAGAGGATTACTCCCCGTATAAGGAATTCCCAGTAGTTCAAAGACGCAGGGCATCTGACTCTCCCGGCTTTCGCCGTATAACCCTTCGGCAATATTAAAAACCAAGTCGGGTTTTAACTCCCTAAGCTTCCCGTAAGCATCCCTATTTGCTTCAACCAAGTGCACCTGCCCCTTGCCACGAGTTGATTCTAAAGCCTTCTGAACACCGACAATAGTATCCATGTCGTCCCATTCGGCATAAACATCTTCCGCCAGGCCGACGCCTTCTAAGACATTAGAGTCACTAGAGTCTTCTGATTTTACATTATAGGTAAGGGCAATTTTCATAATTTTTGTATTAAAGCTATAATATTAATACAGAAGCTGCGAGGACAGTTGTGTACTTGCCATTTGACTTAACTATAGCAGACTGTGTTACCTCAGTTGTTTTAACTATCTTGTCATGTAATTTATATATTTCTTTTTTTTCATCCCACCCAAGATTCTCATCTAGTTCAATACCCAGGGTAGAAGCAAGCATTGCGGCTGCTAAATCTTCTGCGTAATCTCCCGCTATCTTTTCCGTTTGGCCGTAAGCGTGGTGTTCACTTAAGTAACCGTATATTTTTTTATCTGTAGGAACTGCGCACCCAACAGAGGCAACCATAAGACGCCTTGGTTCGTTACTGGAAATCTTACTCATGACACAAAAGGTAATCTGCCCGGGGCTAAGGTGTTTCTCCCCTTCTTTTCTTGATATAATCTTACAGCCGGGAGGAAAGATACTGGACACTGTTACAAGGTTACACTTTTCAATACCAGCGTCCCTAAGGGCAAGTTCAAAACTTGTAAGTTCCTCTTTGTGGGTTCCAACTCCTTTGGTGAAAAACATCTTCTTAGGTACAAAATTCATTTATAGACATACTCCTTCTTTTTTAATTATCTACTATATCTTAAGTTCAAATCTTGCTTACTTAGAGGTCTTGCCTTGCCCAACATAACCCATCACCTTTTTTAATTATCGCTTGCTCTTTAATCTTAACACTGCTTGTTAACATTTTTTTGCTACACCTATATATCCCATTACTTTATATACTAACTTTGCAGCCATAAAGTCCGGCGCTACCATACCGTCAATTGGGCAGAGTTCAACACAATCGAAGCCAACCACATTTTTGCCCTTTATAACTTCCCTTATGGTGTTTATTACATCATACCACTCAAGCCCCCCCGGTTCGGGAGTTCCCGTTGCCGGCATAATGGAGGGGTCAAAAACATCTAAATCAATTGTTATAAAAATATTATCTGTAAGAAACTTTTTAATTTCATTGGCTATATTTTCATAATGATAGACGCTGGTTCTGCCTTTAATGTCCTTTGCATAGTATGTTTTAACATTATTTGCAGTTTTCAAGAACTCAGCTTCTTCTATGGAAAGGCTTCTTACCCCAACTTGGACAACCTTGCAAATATCTGCAATCCTTCTTCCCGTGCAAGCGTGGTTATAAGGAGTACCCTCATAGGAATCTCTCATATCTGCATGGGCATCAAAGTGGAGAACAGAGAGGTCTTCATATTTTTCTTTTAAGGCGCGCAGGAGCCCTGTTGTTACGCTATGGTCTCCGCCAAGCATCACAGGTATAGTGCCGCTTTCTATTATTTCGCCGGAGGCTTTCTCTACAGCCACTACCATCTCTTCAGGGGTAAGGCCTTCCAAATCCAGGTCATCTAAAGTCTCTATACCAAAGCTGCATGGCTCAAGGTCTAGTTCTTCATCATAGAGTTCCATGTGGCTTGAGGCCTCCAGCAGAGCCTTGGCCCCTCGGGACGCACCTTTTATATAACTTGATGTAACATCATAGGGAACGGAAAAAACCGAAAACATGGGGGTAAGACCCTTCTCTTTGTCTATATGACAGGCCTCACCCTTTTGACCTTCGCTTAAATATTCTTCCTCTTCAAGCCCACCAAAACTAATTTTTGCCATTATTTCTCAATACCTCTTCCAAAAATTAAAACGGTCTTCTTAATAAAGACACGCAGTGTCCTCAGTGTCCCGATGGACTACCCTTAGAGAAGCCCCTATGGGGCATCCCATTTTCTTACTTTTATATTTTGCGCTCCCTTAAAATCTATCTTTGGAGTGTTCTTTAAAGCTCTCTTTTTGCCCTTCATTTTTTGAGTAAGGGCAGTGACTATTATAGGCAGTGCAATAGTTGTGTCGCTGTTTACCGTAACCTTTTGGGCTTTTTTGTGAATCTTACCCCAGCTCTCTGCCTCGCTAAATGTACAGCCGCTTAGCCCTCCCCAATGAGGCGCGTCTGCTGTAATTTGCAGTGCATACTTGTGACCGGGGGCGGGTTTGCCCATCATGTCGGCAGTAACTTCTGTTTGGTGTATAAAGTTTTTCGGAGTACCTCCCCCGCATATAACAACTCCCGACTGCGCAGGCGTGGATGCAAGGTGAGCGGTTTCTTTTACATCTCCTATTAGGTCGAATATAAAATTCTCGTCTCCGTCAATCATAGCCAGAGCTATTCCAATTGATGAATCTGCAACTGCCGGGCAATAGATAGGCACTCCCGCTTTGTAGGCACTTGTTATAATCCCGTCTCTCTTAGGACCCTTATGTTTGCCAACCCTTTTGGCTCTCTTAACCAAGTCCTCACCCATCAGGTAGAAAAACTCTCTTGTAGTGTATGGGCGTTTTTCCAACCCTGCGGCAAAACGATAGATATATTCGTCACTGTCATTAAACTCATCATCTACCCCGTAAACATCATACATGCGGTCAAGACCTGCTTCCCTTAATTCGCTGTCATTAGCCTCGGCAGAGCCTTTCCAGTGGTCAAACCCCAGTGTCTCGTGAATGTCATGAAAGAGGTTTGCACCGGTAGAAACTAAACAGTCAATGTAACGCTGCTTGTTTAGATGAACCATTATCTCTCTCATGCCGGCGGGAATCATTGCCCCTGCAAGGCCAAAAAATATCATTGTATTTTTGGAATTCACCATATCAAACCAAACATCTGCTGCAAGGGAGAGGTTTTTACCTTGAAAGGCAGTATCTCCCATATAGCCAAGCAGGTCTGCTACGGAAGTGTTATTTTTAATTTTAAGAGGTTTGACAGGCTCTTTTAAATGTTTTTTTCTTATTTTAAGATTAAATTCGCTCAATTTTTATTTACTGACCTTTCTTTTCTTTATGTTTTTTAATTTGAATTTTTTGTCCTAATTTTTTTTAACGAGGTTTTTGTTTTAAAGTTTCTAACTGGTTTTTTTATAATGGCTGCTCTTAACTGGATTTTTTCATTCTAAATGTTTCTAACTGGGTTTCTTTATAAAGTTTCTAACTGGGTTTCTTTACAATGATATCCTTAATCATTAACTTCAAACTCCTTCTCCCGTTCCATACCTCTATGTAAGGGTAGAAAGCCACATCAATTTTACTTTTAATAGGATGAAAATCTCCCATGCCAAAGGCTATGGCATCAAAAGAAGCTGCCCCGCTTCCTACCTTCATCTTTAAGTGGTTTGTCCCTACCACCGAACTTTGTTTCACCGTAACATCCCTTGCACATAAAACCGGCTCCCTGTTTGCCTGGCCAAAGGGAGCAAGCCTCTCTATCTCTCCCACAAGTTCTGCATTCACTGAGTCCATTGTCACCTCGCCGTCAAGTTCAAGAGACGGTGTGAGGTCACTATCAGATACGGTTTCGTTCATAAAATCAATAAAACCTTTTTTGAAATCTTCTAAATTATCCTCGGAGATGGTGAGCCCTGCCGCCGCCTTATGCCCTCCGTACTTATCAATAAGGTCGTGACAGGCGCGAAGCCCTGCCAAGACATCAACGCCGCTAACACTTCTAATAGACCCCTTACCTATGCCGTCTGCAACTGCAATAATGACGCAAGGCTTGGCAAAAGTCCTGACAATGCGGGAGGCTACTATGCCTATAACCCCCGGATGCCACCCCTCCTTATATAAAACAATTGCCCTGTCACCGGAGGTAGTTGGAAGTGAAGCTTCAACCATTTTTACTGCTTCATCTAATATGACTTGTTCAATATGCCTTCTTGATGTGTTCTCCCTGTCAAGTTCTTCGGCCAGGTCTCGGGCTTTTAACTCATCAGTTTCTACAAGAAGGTTAAGGGCAGTGGTTGCCTTGTCTAACCTGCCAGCTGCGTTTATGCGAGGGGCAAGTTTAAAACCAATAGAGTCGGTTTTAACCTCTCCGATTTTAACGCCGGAGACTTCCATAAGGGCTCTTACCCCAACTCTCGGGTTGTTGTTTATTTCGTGCAGCCCATAAGTAACAAAAATCCTATTCTCGTCTGTTAAGGGAACCATGTCTGCCACCGTCCCTATAGTAACTATATCCAAGTACCTTTTAAGGTTCGGCACATCACTTATCCTTCCCGATTCCCTAAGGGTTGAGCGAAGCGCAATTACAAGATTAAAAGCCACCCCTACTCCGGCAAGACCTTTAAATGGAAAGGTGCAGTCCGGTCTTTTTGGGTTGAGCAGAGCATAAGCAGGCAGAGTAGCCTCCGGCAATTCGTGATGGTCTGTTATTATACAGTCCAGCCCAAGGGAGTTTGCATACTCTATTTCCTCGCTGTTGGATACTCCGCAATCTGCCGTAATTACAATTGAGGCACCCTCATCACTGAGCAGCTTCATGGCTCCCTTGTTCATGCCATAGCCCTCTGTAAGACGCTCCGGTATATGGCAGATTGTGTCTATGCCGATATCTGCAAAAAACATCTTTAGCAGGGCCGTAGAAGTAGTGCCGTCTACATCATAGTCTCCGTATAGGGCGACTTTTTCTTTATTATCAAAGGCCTTAAGGAGCCTGTCCACTGCCTTGTCCATGTCTTTTAAAAGAAATGGGTTGTGGAGGTTGGCTAGGTCCGGCTCTAAAAAAGTGCCGGCTAAGGCGGGCGCGCTTATCCCGCGGTTTAAAAGAAGCTGCGCCGTAATGGGTCCTACACCCAGCTTGGCTGCCAATTCCTCTTTAAGGCCTGAATCAGTAGAGTTAATCTTCCAAAGTTTTTTCATTTTAAGTCCGTTAAATTACTGGATATCTCTCCCTTTAGACGACCTGCCTTAAGGAGTAAATATCTGTTAAATGTTGAATAAAACACAATTTTTTTGATATTTTAACAGTATTAAGAATATGGGTCAAGATTTCATTAGGAGGGAGAGGGCATTAAAATGACAAAAAAAGACCTCTTTTTAGTTTCCTAAAAAGAGGTCTTAAAGTTTAATTGTGCAGGCATTATGCTGTAGGCATCACGCTGTAAACATCATGTTGTAAGGATTATCCTGTAGGCGTCACGCCTCGATGTATTCTTTGATGAGTTTGCCCTTGCCGCCCTTCCAGTGTATAAGTACCGGGCTTGCTACGAATATGGATGAATAAGTACCAACCATTACTCCAATAAAGAGTGTAAAGGCAAAGTCATAGAGCACATCTCCGCCGAGAGCCATAATGGCACCCAGAACAAGCAGTGTTGTAAATGATGTAACAATGGTACGCCTTAATACTTCGTTTATGCTCCTGTTTACCAGCGGCTCCAGTTTTTCTCCCGTGTCTCGCCTTAGGTTTTCTCTAATCCTGTCAAATACGACAACCGTATCTGTCAGGGAATAACCGGAGAGGGTAAGGAGAGCTGTAATTATAAGTAAGTTAAATTCTACATTTAATATAAAGAGGGTTCCTACGACTACGAGCACATCGTGGAAGGTTGCAACAACAGAGGCAACGCCAAAACGGAATTCAAACCTCCATGCAACATACATGAGTATAAATAGCAGTGATACAAAGATTGCAAACAGGGCATCCTGCTGCAGCTTCGCCCCTACAGTAGGCCCCACTCCTGTGCTGCCTTCCACTATAAAAGTGTTACCGGGAATATTGTTTTTTAAAAGACCACTAATGGATTCCGCAATTTCGTTTAGAGACTTACCTTCCACCAAAGCTACTTTAATCATAAACTTGTTTGCTCCTGTGAGCTCCTGGAGGTGAGCGTCTTTCATTCCCCCTGCTTCAAGGATTTTCCTTATGTTATCAATGGCAACCGGTTTTTCAAAACTGTACTGAACCTGCACCCCTCCCGTGAAGTCTGTGCCTAAGTTTGCCTTGCCCAGCGCAATTGATATAATTGCGATTATACCTAAGGCAACAAAAACAGCCGACAGGGTGAAAGTTATTTTTCTCTTGCCAAGAAAATCAATTTTGGTTTCTCCAAGTATGTCCATTTCAAAAAATCCCTTCTTATTGTAAAAAAAATTTAATAAGTTCTATGCTTAATTTTTCTATGTAAATCAAATGTAAGTCTTATTTCTAAATACTAAGTTTTTTAATTTTAAGTTTTTCACTTTGAATATCAAATGCCAGTTTTGTTCCTACAAGAGCGGTAAATAGGTTTGTAAGTATTCCCAGGCTAAGAGCAACGGCAAAACCTTTAATAGGACCGCTGCCGAACTGGAACAGTACCACCGCTGTTATAAGAGTTGTAATGTGGGAGTCAATAATAGTCCACCATGCCCTGTTGTAACCGCCGTTAATTGCGCTTCTTGGCGTCCTCCCTGCGCGAAGTTCTTCTTTAATTCGTTCAAAGATTAGAACATTGGAGTCGACCCCCATACCGATTGTAAGTATGATGCCGGCAATACCGGGAAGTGTCAGGGTTGCATTAGCCCATGCCATTGCCCCCAGCAGCATAATAATGTTTAGGGTTATGGCAATGTCTGCTATAATTCCGCTCACCCTGTAATAGGCAATCATGAATATAAGAACCAGCACTCCGCCAAATACCACTGCCTTAAGTCCTGCTTCAATAGAGTCCTTACCGAGGGCTGGCCCTACTGTAACATTTTGGATGATTTCAACCGGCGCAGGCAATGCTCCGGCCCTTAGTACGATTGCCAGGTCTGTTGCTTCTTCGTAAGTAAAACTTCCCGAGATACTGACCTGCCCTCCGCCAATTCTCTCGTTTATAACAGGGGCGGAATGAATATTACCGTCTAAAACAATAGCCAGTCTTTTCCCTACATTGTCTTCTGTAATACGGGCGAAAATCTTTGCCCCTGTGGAATCAAGCATTAAAGAAACATAAGGTTTGTTCTGCTGGGTAT
>CBDUXU010000031.1:0-18536 GCA_965371285.1 uncultured bacterium
CGATGGGTTTTTAACAAGCCTTTCATACTTAACCTTTATCTCCGGAGTAAATCCAAGTTCATCAAAACCTAGCAGAGGACCTGACTGGCTGAGAATCCTTATTATCATATTCTCCCCATAAAGTGTCGGCTGGCTTTGCAATCTAAAGTCATAAACTTTTTCTCTTTCAGTTCTTTTTCTAAACCTTCCTGATTGGGGCAGTCTTCTTTCGGCTATGTTCATATTAGACTGAACCTTTAGTACATTAACAATGCCTCCGACATTTTCTTTATCTACAGGAAGATATCCCATGTCATAGAGTGTGCCGTCAATTCTAAACCTTACAATTACTTTTTTCTCATATACTTCAATATGTATGTCACTGGCGCCTTTGTTTATTCCGTCAAGGAGCAGGTGGCTTGTTACCTTCTGGTAGCGTTTTGTGAGAGTGTGAATCTCGTCAGTACTGATAGCAGTCATCTCTTCTTCAAAAGGTATGTCCTCAAGAGCTTCTACATCTGCATCTCTATCAATAAATGTATCACCACTGCCTGCATATATTGCGCGCAGTATGGATTCCACATCTGAATAAGTTGCTAACTGCATTTTTAAATCCTCACACTTTAGTGCTTGTTTAAGTACCGGCTGGTCCAGATAAGGTTCTGCCGTAACAATATAGACGGTGTCTCCTTCTCTTAGGTAAGGCACTACCAGATTTCTTAAACAAAAGACTTTTGGTATGTCTGCTGTTATTGACCTGTCAAGGAGCGGCAAAATATCCTGGGCACTGACCAGCGGAATATTGCGCTGAACGGAGAGTACTTGAAAGAAGTCTCTTTCGTTTATCTTTCCGTTTTCTATCAAAATTTTACCGAGCATACGCTGTTTTTGTACAGATGTTTCCAGGGCTTCGTTAAGGTCTCCCTGAGTTAAATAATTATCTCTAACAAGTATTTCACCTATACGGACACTGTTTAAACCTCTTAAATCGAGTGTGTCATAACAGCGAGTAATAGATTGTTCAATACTGGCGTCTGCAACCATTATAACTTCTATCTTGTGATTGGATTCTTTAGAGAGGTTTAAACGTTCATCGGCGGTCATTTTGCTGCTAGATGCTACAATAATTGTGTCGTCTTCAATTAAAACCAGTGGAAGGATTTTATATTTCTGGGCTATTTCTCTGGGTATGGAGTCCGCAACTTTTGGTTCTACTACATAGGCTCCTATGTATAAAAAATCTACTGTCCCTGCCTGGTCGCAAAGGAGCCTGACCAGAACCATTGGGTAGATATACTTTTTTACAAGTAAGATTCTGCCAAGTTTTGCCCCCGCCTCAAGCCCCGTCTGGGGGTCGCCGCTTTTTTGTATAAGAAGCGCTTCTCTAAGGTGTTCTCTAGAGAGAATTCCTTTTTCTACCGCCAGCTCTCCAATTTTTAAACTCATAGCACTCCCCTATAGTCCTTTAGGTAAACAAGAAAATATTCACATTTATTATAGTATAATTAGGAATTAATTACAGATTAAACAGCGTGAAGCTGGACTCCACTTGTCGTCATTCCGTGCTTGACACGGAATCCACTGAATTAGTTTTTTATAATAGATGAAAGATGTAAAGACTTAATGGATTCCTGCTTTCGCAGGAATGACGAGACTATAACTCACAAACTTCGGGATTTGTGGTGGCTTTGGTTGACTCTTCGTCAGCCCGCTGGCTGTCCAGTGCGCGTTTTTCATTTGCCTCGGCAATGGCCTGCTCGCGTTCGACTTTTGAGTAGATGCACCCGCAATAGTTTTGGCGGTACATGCGCATTTTTTTAGACCACTTGATTCCCCTGCCCCATCCCACGCGGAAGTCGTCATAATAGAATTTAATGTCGTGCTCTTTGGCAGCTCTCTCGCAGGCTTCTATTATTACTTCGTGATTTTGATATTTACTATACAAGAGAGCTGTAGAAAAGTAATCAAAACCCTTTTCTTTTGCCATGCGGGCAACTTCACTCATGCGTATGTCGTAGCAGTGGTAACACCTTTCACCGTGTTCAAGATGTTCTTTTTTGCCCTTGTCGTTTGTGAATACCACACGGTCAAAGAATTTTTCTGAGTCGTAATTTTCGCTGTGGTGGACTTTAACACCCATGGCGTCTGAGAGGATTTGCGTCCCGTCCCTGCGACGGATGTATTCTTCGTGGGGATGAATGTTCGGGTTGTAGTAATACCCTTCAACCTCATATTCGTTCTTTAGGGATTCTTTCACGGGAAATATGGAACATGGCCCGCAGCACATATGCATTAATATTTTTTCCATGGAAAGTTTATTTATTATACCAAACTTCATTGAACATTTCTATATATTCATCTTTAGAACAAAACTCACAAGAATCATACTGTGGCTTTATCTTTCTAATACTAAACTGAGGAGATAACCATGGGTTTATATGAAAATCATTATATTCTGTTGGTATATATGTAATTCTTCTTATAAAATCTACTGCCAGGAATGCACCAGCTAACATAGATACGAAAGTAAATGGTGCTATAACTGGACTACCTCCATCAACTGCTAGTTCTCCAGTACCACAAAGTTTTTTGTATAAGCTATTATATGCTTTCCCTATTAAATCATTTTTTTTAAGCTTGGGATACTTAAGTAAGATTTTTTCTGCTGTTTCTTCATTTACATATCTACCAATGATGTCTTCCATCGTTATACCTAAGTGGGATGCTATAGTCTGATTCTCAGAGATTTCTTTTTCAGTTTCTCTATAGATACATGACAAGCAAGCACTTGTCCCCACTGAATGATGTGTATGCAGTACTATATCAGATACACCAGAGGTCGATGAATCATAAACATTTAGCGGTAGTCTTTCTTGAAATTTCCGTCTATCAGGTTTGGTATCTATCGCAACAATTAGATGGTTCAGTGAAAGATTTTCTTTTGCATCGTATTTTAAGAAATCTTTATCAATTGAAACAATATCTACATTGGGAAACTGACTTTGTACCTTTTCTTTCAAGACATTAACTTTTTCACGTCCTATATCCTCATATTCATAATACGGGCATCGTAATGTCCCAGCTGAAACGAAACCATTATCAATAATATTTATATTACCACCAAGATTAAAATGTTTGGCAGCATAAATAAAAGAACTGCCAATACCACCTACACCCACTAAATAAGTATTCTCAGGAATTTTAACTTCATTTTCGTAAACTTTATTCCTATCGACTCCAATAATAGACAGGTAATTAAGTTTAATATCTTCTTTAGTGCTAACACCTAAATGTTTTCCAAAGGCCTTCCCTAAAACAAAAGAACATATATATAGTGCAGCAATTAATTGCAATACTCCATGCAATTTCTCTCTTTTTATAACTCCAGCACTCTTAAATGAAACGACGAAATCTTCTTCTAACACAGAGGCATAGACACTCTTGCCTGAGGAACGTTTTTTTACAGAACCAATCAAAACCTCGTAGTCATAAGACACCTTTGAATCTATATTCAAAGTAGCCCCATCTATAGTTTTGCTTAAAGCATGCTGAACCTCTCTACCAATATTAATCCCCAAACTATGCTTTTCCGTTGTTATAAGAACTTTTAACTTTAGTAGTTTTATTGCCTCCTCTTCTGTCACCCCTGCTAGTTCTGATAAAGTAGTAATGCTCTCTTTATTTAGTCCCATGATCTATTATAATCCCTTCTATAATTATAGAATCACTACCTTCATCATCCCAGCGACCTTCTTCGGACATACAGTAAACCTTAACTGCTTTTGTAAAATTTTGCAAAGTTATATGTTTTGCAAAGAAAGGTAAAACTAATGAGTAGGCTCCCTTATGGGTAACTATTGCCATATCATCATCCACCCAAGAATGAAAAGCTTCTTCAGGATGTGTATGTATTTGTGCTGATATAAATAATCTATTTTTTTTTAAATAATCCAATGTTTCTTTATTGGATTCATTATTAAGTTTAAAAGAATGACTTGTTGCCTCTTGCCTTGGAATATAGACCTCCGTAACAACTACTGGAGACTGTCTAATAGATGAAAGTAGTAACAGCACAGACTCTTTTTTATATTTTTCTATTGAATTAAAATACTCTATAATATCTTCAAGGTTTTTTTTATCAATAACTATACCTCCCATAAACACCTCCACTGAGACCAGACATCTGTGATTATATCAAGTAAATTATGACCTTCCTTTCCTCTGAAATTCTTCCAAGAGTCCCCTGGTTTTTTTTTATGACTATCATGCTCATGAAACTCCTTAACACCAGGCCTGCATATAAACGGTCGACCTGTTGTAGTATGAGCCGAACCATTTATTACGCCCATTTTGCGTCGTAGCTCATCACATGTCATTAGCATTCCGTTACTATGTTGAAGTTCTATACTAACAGGCTCCGCATCCCAAGAATCGCATTCTATCTTTAGTCGTAACTTTTGAACATCTTCCTTATCACTATCAAATAAAATATCTATTACTGGATAGTTGCTTGAAATTACAACCCAGGATCTAAGCTCACTCAACCGGGTGAGTGCACTTAGATCCTCTAAAAATTTACTTCTTATTAAGAGATTACTCATTAGAGCCGCCTCCACGTACTTCTGCTCTATAGTCTATTTCTATAAGACCTGTTAGATTAAGGTCTGAAAAACTTTTCTCTGTGTCTATAGTTTGACCAGATACTTCAGCAATCCAACCATCAACATTAGTTATACCTAAATCTTCAGCAGCTTTTTTTAGTATAACTGCTACCTTTTGATTTACTGGCACACGAATACTCTCATTATCCAATGGATATTGCCCACTTGTTGTCTGTACTACTACTTCCAAAAAATTATCATCATTCTTCATTTTTATTGTCTCCAATCGATTAATTTTATTTTTGTATCTATTTCCCTTAAACATAAAAAAGCCGTACAACTCTCCTTTCTAGTTGCACAGCCTTATTTTCTGTGGTACAAAATAATAGCGGGGCAACCCGTGAACTTTTAGAGGTTAGTAATGGTGAATACGTCCTGCAAGACACCCATTACTAGCCTTTTTTTATACTTATTTCATTATATAATAGTTTGCATTTTAAAGTCAAGGGAAAATATACTTTTTTAAAAAGTATATTTTAAGCTTTTTCGCTTGACAAAGTTTACTCATAATGATAAATTTATACGTATAAATCAACGCTTTACAGCTTTATTATAACTTAAAGGACACAATGGACGGAAAGATTAACAAGCTTATAGGGTTAAAGCTTAGAGATTTTCGTGTTTCAAATGAAGAAACACAGGATGATATTGCACAAATTCTATCTACCCACAAAGCGTCTATTTCAAACTATGAAAATGGTACACAAGCGATAAACATCCCTTTTCTTTACAAACTCGCACTACACTTCAATATTGATATTGCAGAACTTCTTCCAACTATTAAAGAAGTATTAAAGACTATTCCAGAAGAAGAAGTCAAAATGCTTGAGCCTGATGAAAAAGACGTTGTTGAGGAGTACCTTGCTAAATTAAAGAAGCTCGATAAAAAAGAGGAGGAGTAAAAATGGCACGTATTAAGAAGCCTCAACTTGAGGCAAAAAAAATTATTAAAGACCTAAATATTAATACTTTTCCAGTTGATTTGAAAAAAATTACTGAACATTTAAATATTTCTTTGACTTATGAAAACTTCCCATATAACATCTCTGGTATGCTTGTCGAGGAAAATGGTCAACACTTTATAGCCTTAAGAGAAGAAGATCACAAAGTAAGGCAAAATTTTTCTTGGGCTCATGAACTTGGGCACTTTGTCCTTGGACATCTCAATAGCTCTTTAAATTTATTTAATAATAGTAAGCGAGCTTGGCGAGCACAAAATATTGTTGGACCAGAAGAGACAGCAGCAAATCAATTTGCCGCTGAACTTCTTATGCCTGAGAATTTAGTTGATGAAGAAATTGAAGCAAATCCAAATTATAGTATAAAGAGTTTAGCTGAAAAATTTGAAGTCAGTAAATTTGCCATGCGTTACAGACTAATCAATCTCGGGTATCTTTAAAAACAAAAAAGAGGAAACAGGGAAACTTGTTTCCTCTTTTTTAAAATAACTCCCCATCTTCTCCGCTACTATCTTTATTACCCTTAAAAGTTCGCCCTACATGTTTATAGGCAAGTTCTGTTGCCACTCGTCCCCGTGGAGAGCGGTGCATATAACCTTCCTGAATCAGGTAAGGTTCATACAGATCCTCAATTGCATCTCTTTCTTCATTCATGGCAGCTGCCAAGCTCTCTACTCCTACGGGGCCGCCGGCGAACTTATCTATTATAGTTTCCAAAAGGCGCCTGTCCATATTGTCAAAACCCTTTTTGTCAATATCCAACATCTTTAGACCGCCTTCGGCGACCTCGATGGTAATCTCTCCGTCTGCCTTAACCTCGGCAAAGTCCCTAACTCTTTTAAGTAATCGGTTGGCAATACGCGGTGTGCCGCGAGACCTGCGGGCTACTTCAAAAGCTCCGTCATCTGTTGCAGGGATGTTTAAAATCTTTGCAGACCTTCTTACAATCGTGGCAAGCTCCTCATCAGTGTAGAACTCCAACCTCGATATAACACCGAACCTGTCTCTAAGGGGCGAACTTAACAAGCCCGCCCTTGTAGTAGCTCCGATTAATGTAAACCTCGGCAGGTCAAGTTTAACGCTTCTTGCCGAAGGGCCCTGACCGATCATAATATCGAGCGAGAAGTCTTCCATGGCGGGATATAAAATCTCTTCTACCTGTGTAGGCAAGCGGTGGATTTCGTCAACAAATAATACATCACCTTCTTCAAGGTTAGTTAGGATTGCTGCCAAGTCCCCTGCCTTTTCGATAGCAGGGCCTGAGGTGGTGGAAATATTGGAACTCATTTCGGTGGCAATAATGTTTGCCAGTGTAGTCTTACCAAGTCCCGGAGGGCCGTAGAGAAGTACATGGTCAAGGGATTCGCCCCTGCCCTTGGCAGCTTTGATGAAAATCGAAAGATTCTCTTTTAACTTCTCCTGACCAATGTACTCGCCAAGAACTTTTGGGCGGAGGGAAAGCTCAAAAGAGTCTTCTGAATCCAGTTTCGCTGGAGTTATCTGTCTGTCGTCTGTCATTTTTTACCTTTTAATAAATACTAGATTGCCGCACTACGAGCTAAGCTCTCCGTTCGCAATGACTATAGAGTGCCTTTATAATTGTCTGTGGCGACTCGCCACTACTTTGAGAGTTTTTTTAACGATTCTTTAAATATCTTTTCAAAATCTACTTCTGTGTTGTCTGTTTCAGCGACTGCCCCTTCTGCAAGACCTTGTTTATAGCCCATATTAACCAGCGCGCTCACTACATCGTCCTGTACTGTGCGGCGACCGCTAGGTACTGTAGCTCCTGCAGTGACTGTAACATCCTTTAATTTGTCCTTTAATTCAACAATCATTCTCTCGGCAGTTTTTTTACCGACGCCGGGGAAAGCGACGAGCATGGGAACATTTCCAGTGCTTATGGCAGAAGCAATCTCCGGCGCTGTGGCTCCCGATAAGATATTCATGGCAAGTTTTGGCCCGATGCCAGACACACTTGTTAGCAGTATGAAGAACTTTTTATCTTCAAGATTTAAAAATCCATAGAGGTGTATGGCATCTTCCCTTACGATGGTGTAAATAAAGAGGCTCACCTCACCGCCTTCTTCGGGAATGTCGTAATAGGTAGAGAGAGGTACAAAGACTTCATAACCTAACCCATTAACATCTACTGTAAGGTAGTCTGTGGACTTATAAATTATTTTTCCTTTAATGTTTGATATCATTTGTTACCACTTTCCCTAAATCCCTTTCTCAAGAAAGGGATTGGAAGGTACTTTATTCTAAAAACCTCTGGATTCCTGCCCACGCGGGAATGACAACTTAAGTTTTCTAAACTGTCCGTGGCGACTCGCCACCACGCTTGCTACTTATTTAGTCTTCTATTTATCCTAATGCTGTTTAAATGGCAAATCGCAATGGACAATGCATCGGCGCTGTCTGAACTGGTGACCAGGTCCTTACCTATAAGGAGACCAATCATCTTTTGCATATCTTCTTTTGCCGCCCTGCCATGACCTGTTACAGCTTTTTTAATCTCAGTCGGGCTGTATTCAAAAACCTCAAGGTCCAGTGAAGCAACGCTTAATAAAACTGCCCCTCTTGCATGGCCAAGTATAATTGCGCTCCGTGCATGCTTGGCATAAAACACCGACTCTACGGCAACTGATTCAGGTTTAAAATCTTTTATCAAGTCCTTAACGCTATTAGAAATGGTAAGGAGTTTGTCCGCTAAGGACTGAGTTTTTTTAAGTTTAATATCCCCGCTGGCAATGTGGGTGTAGTCATTTCCACTAACCTCCACTATGCCGTAGCCTGTAATATTACTTCCCGGGTCTATGCCTAAAACTCTCATATGATATTTTAAAGCCCTTCCATGTCTGCCGGGTCTATATCAAAGTTTGCATCGACGGCCTGGACGTCATCTAAGTCTTCAATGTCTTCCAGCAGTTTTATAAGTTTTTTTACATCTGCCGATGGAACTTTAACGGTGTTTTTAGGAATCATACATACTTCTGATACCTCATACTTCATTTCCTTGTTATCAAAGGCATCTTTTACATTAAGATAGTCCTCGGGGGCTGTGAAAACTTCAAACACCCCGTCATCGTCATTGCGGACAACATCATCTGCCCCGGCATCAAGGGCATCATCCATAAGAGTATCCTCGTCGTTACCTTCTATGGGGAATGTTATCATGCCCTTTTTATCGAACATCCAAGCCACTGCCCCGCTCTCTGCCAAGCTGCCGCCGGATTTGTTAAAAATGCCCCTTACATCGGAAACTGTACGGTTTTTGTTGTCAGTCATATAACTAACAAGCACTGCCACGCCTCCCGGGCCATAACCTTCATAGAAACCTTCATGATAGGTTACTCCTTCAAGGTCCCCTGCACCTTTTTTAATTGCTCTATCAATGTTCTCTTTTGGTACACTAAGACCTTTTGCCTTATCCACAGCTGTTCTTAGCCTGGGGTTACCGTCTATATCACTCCCACCCATCTTAGCGGCAACCATAATCTCTTTTACCAGTTTGGAGAAAACCTTGCCCCTCTTCTCATCGTTGCGAGCTTTTTTGTGTTTTATGTTAGCCCATTTTGAATGTCCTGCCACTTGTAGTTCTCCTTAAATGTTTTTTATATTACGGCTAGATTGTAGGTCGCCTATTCTATGCTTCAATTGCGGGAAGCATATGCTTATGCTTCTAGTCCGTAACTTTTTACTTTTCTGTATAAATGACTTCTTTCTAAACCTATTGACTCTGCAGTTTTTGCAATGTTACCATCATGAGCTTTAAGTTTTTCTGCTATATAAGCTTTTTCAAATTCCTTTTTTGCTGCCTTGATATCATTACTTATAAAAAGTGGTGATGCACCAGCTGAAGTATTTCCTGCGAGAGCAGACTTAGGCACACCTGTAACATGGGCAGGCAAGTCGCCAACATCTATACCGCCTGGTTTAGACATAATAACAAGCATCTCCATCATGTTGCGAAGTTCGCGAACATTTCCAGGCCATGTATAGGTTACTAACTTTTCCATTGCCTCCTTAGTAACCTTGGAGTTAACCCTGCCGGTCTCTTTTGCAAAGACATCAACAAAGTGTTCGACAAAAAGAGAAATATCGTCTGTCCTATCAGTTAACTTTGGAACATGGAAAGGAATAACATTGAGCCTGTAATAAAGATCTTCCCTAAAGTTGCCGTTTTTTATTTCTTCTTCTAAATTTTTATTTGTAGCTGCAACAACCCTTACATCTACATTTATTTTTTTTGTTCCGCCAACTCTCTCAAAACTCTGCTCCTGGAGAATCCTCAGGATTTTTGCCTGAGCAGAAAGGCTCATGTCACCAATCTCATCTAAAAAAAGTGTTCCGCCATCTGCCATATCAAAGCGGCCTTTTTTGGCTGACACTGCCCCTGTGAATGCTCCTTTCTCGTGACCAAAGAGTTCGCTCTCGATTAACTCCTCGGGTATGGCAGCGCAGTTAACCTCCACAAAAGACCTCTCCGAGCGAGTGGATTGAATATGAATGTTCCGGGCAACCAACTCCTTGCCTGTTCCGTTCTCACCTGTTATAAGAATCCAGGCGTTACTGGGAGCAGCCTGGGTGATATTGCTCCTAAGCTTTTTCATGACGGGAGTCTCGCCTATAATTTCAAATTTAGCTTTTTGCGTTCCTTTTAGAGCTTTGTTTTCTTCAACAAGGCGGTGTTTCTCCAGAGCATGTTCAACTGCAAGGACAACCTTGTCCAAGGACAATGGTTTTTCTATAAAGTCATAAGCGCCAAGCTTTGTAGTTTTTACGGCAGTTTCAATGGTAGCGTGGCCGGAAATCATTACTACTTCAATGTCAGGATAGTCTTCTTTTAATTTCGTTAAAACCTCCACCCCGTCCATGCCGTCCATCCAAATATCCAGTAGTACCAGCTCCGGCATCAGGTCGGCAATGAGTTTTAGCCCCTCTTCTCCGCTCTCTGCAGTTGTGACATTATAACCCTCGTCTGCCATGACACCTTCGAGGGACTCCCTAATGTCTTTTGCATCATCAATTATTAATATATTTCTCATTCTTCCACCTTCTTTTTATAAACTAAATAGTAACCGCTTTTATAGGTAGTTCAATCGTGAACTTAGTACCCTTCGGTTCATTATCTTTAACTCTTATGTAACCGCCATGGTCAGATATAATATTGTTGACGATTGCCAAGCCAAGCCCCGTGCCTGTTTTCTTTTTTGAAAAGTAAGGTTCAAAAAGGTGTTGTTTGTCGTCCGGGGCTACTCCGCAGCCGTTGTCTATTATATCAATACAAGCCATCTGAAGTTCTTCATCAAAGCGAGTGACAACAGAAATTTTTCCCTCGCCTGTGTATTTATTTTCTTCTTCCGTGGCAGCAACTGCATTATCAATTAAGTTTATTAAAACCCTTTTAATTTGGTCCCTGTCAATATCTGCAATAGGCATGCCGGGGTCAGGTTCTATGGTGAAAGTTATGTCGCTACGGCCGGTCTTATATAAAGACACTGTCTCCTCTACAACTTCATTTAAATCATTGGGAGTCGGGTTTGCCGTAGGCATGCGGGCAAAACTGGAGAACTCGTTAACCAGTACCTTTAGCTCCTCAACCTGGCGAACTATTGTCTGAGTACACTCGTCAAAAACGGTTTCGTTCTCTCCTAGGATATCTAAATATTTCTTTCTAAGCCTCTGGGCAGAAAGCTGAATCGGTGTTAAAGGGTTTTTTATTTCATGGGCAATCCTGCGGGCAACTTCTTTCCAGGCTGCCATTCTCTGGGTTTTAATCAAGTGAGTTAAGTCGTCCAAGACGGCAACCATACCAATATACTCGCCGTTTTCATCTTTCAGGGCATTTAAATCAACTAAGACAGTAAGAACAGAGTCCCTTACCTGTACCCTCATCTGTCTCTCCAGAGTTTGTGTGCCTAAGTCGCTCATCTCTTTTATCATTTCTTTTAAAAAATCTCTTTCTTCAGCTCTCAGAACTTCCTTATAGTTATTACCGATGAGAGACTGCCCCTCTAGACCGAGAATTTCTTCAGCAACCTTATTAATCGATGTAATCTTGCCTCCCTTATCAATGGAGATAACACCTGCCGGAATACTTCCCATAACTGTTTCTATATAACTTCTTCTTTGGTCTAACTCAATATTAGTTTCACGGAGATTTTTATTGGCAGTCTCTAAACCAGTTTTACCGCTCTTTAAATCTTCAGTCATCCTGTTGAACGACTTAACAAGAAGTCCTATCTCATCCTTACTCTCAACATTAATCCTGTAATCCAAATCCCCACTGGCAATAGCGTGGGTTCCTTCTGCAAGTTCCATAATCGGGACTGTGATACCTCTTGCCAGATACCTGCCAATCATAATGGAGAAGAAAACAATTAATAAAATAATAATAAGAAGTATTGTAAAGTAACTTGCCTTTACGGGATTTTTTAGAACCTTTAGCTGTTTGTAACCTTCATAGGACGCGGATATTTCCTTCATCTTATGGACAAGGCTTCGAGGTATGTAATAACTAACAACAACAACTCCGATAATATTTATGATGCCGTCAGTTTCGGCAAAAACAGGTGCTACCCCCCTGACCACATCACCATCTTCAATAGTTTCTACAAAGCCGGACGCCTCACCGGCAAGTGCCTTCTCAATATTTTCCAAGGAAATCTCTGGAACCATCTGCATGGTAACTTTCTCCGAGATAGTGTAGAAAATACGGTTGCCGTCTGGGCCGAAAATTTCTATGGCAGCAAAATCATTATCCAGAATTTTTGCATCTATAAGCTGCTTTAAGGCTACCTCTTCCAATAAAACATTATCACCGGTCACTGAAATTGCCGTATTTTTAGCTCCTCTTAATATCTTCTCCGATGTGTCCTGGTAATAATCCTGGGCAATCTCCAGGGAGACTTTAAGGGAATCTTCTACTTTAATATCAAACCAGGAATCAATACTTTTATTGATAAAACCAATGACAACAAAAAACAACAGGAACGTAGGTATGATAGTAAGGGCAACAAAAGCAGCTACAAGTTTGGTCATGAGAGAGGAACCCATAACCTTACTTTTTCTTTCAAAAAATAATTTTACTGTATTTCTTAAAACCAGAAAAATAAGAAGGAGAATCAGTATAATATTTATATTTATTAAACCAAGGACGAAGATATTCGTGGCAACAGGTATATCGCCGCTTATAACAGAGATGTGAGATTCTATATAAGTTAGAAGTACTACGGCGCCAATAAGGGCAAGAATTATAAAAAATTCCCTCTGCCTTCTTTTAACCTCTATCTTTAATAAATCCTTTTTTGAGTCTTCCTCAGTCATATTCGCCTTTAATAAGTAAACTTATATTCATACCACTTAGTTTCAAAATCCCAAAGTTTAACAAAGAAGAGCACATAATCCAAAATAGCTGCCAGAGGCAGATTTATAACATCCAACTCAGCCTTAACTAAAAGCCTGTAAGTATAACCACTTTTAAACTTCTCTTTAGGAATAAAAGAAACATTATCAACTGTTATCATTTGTTTTTTCATTTCTTCTATGTCTTGGACTACGATTTCAATATCTTCTGAGCCAAAAATGCTGCGATCAAGAGTTATTACATAGACATTTTTCAGGTTGTCGTATTTAACACTATGATTAAACCTGAGAGTCTGTATTTGTTTATCCGGAAAAAAGTCTTTCTGCCTGTAGAGTTTCACTACATAGGTAAAGCTGGTAGGTATTCCGCTGCTGATTGCTTCCATTATTTCTTCAGTCAATGCTCCCTTTACAGTAAAAGAAACATCTACACTGGTATTGTGGTTTACTCGCACATCTTCAATGGCAGCCTCTTCGCCGTAAGCAGAGCCCGGGGAAGTTAGAATAACAATAAAAAGGAATAATTTTGTTAGTATTTTTTTCACTATATAATAGCCAATCGAAAAATGTGGTATTTTTGCAACACTATATAATAAAATATACGATTTTCACTAAAAAATCAAGATTTTCAATGATTTATGGTGATTTTGTATTTGTGTATGTATTGTTTTAGGAGAGATATTAGAGCTGAAAGATTAACTTAACTGAAAGGTGATTAGAGTTTTTTGTTCCAAACCCGGTTTAGACCTTCTTTTATTAGTTCTTTACGCACCTGTTTTCTAAATTCCTCTTCATTTACCTTATATTTAAAGGCTTTTTTACCGTTTATGAAGATTGTAGGTACATTGGATTCATATCTGCGGTTTAAATCATCACAAGATGTAATTTCAACCTCATCATACTGAAAGGGAATTTCCTGGTTCACCTTACCTATGATAGTCTTTGCTTCTGTGCAAAGGCCGCAATTACTTTTAGAATATACTTGAACTAACAATTTTGTCATAATCCATTACCCCATTTTTTGAAACCATGTAAAGTACCCGGATATCATAGCAAATGAATCAAAGAATATCAACAACCCGGTAACTATTAAAAGTGAGCCTGTAACTAGAGATACGGCTCCCATATGCTGCTTAAGTTTTTTGAAATGTTTAAGAAAACTTGTTATTCCCAAGGCTGTAAGAAGAAAAGGAATTGCCAATCCTGCCGAATAGGCCATAAACAATGTGATTCCGGCCCAGGGGCTTTGGCTCATTGCCGCCATTCCAAAAATACCGGATAGTATTGGCCCTATGCAAGGTGTCCACCCTGCTGCAAAACCAATACCTACTAAAAAAGAACCTAAAAACCCTGCAGGTTTGTCCCTAAAAATATGAAGTTTCTTGTCTTGGTGGAGGACAGGGATGTTAATAACACCCATTATATGTATGCCCAGTATAACTATTACGACGCCGCCAACCTTCCTGAGTATATCCTGATACTCAATAAAAGCAGCGCCAAGTAACTGGGCAGTGGAGCCTAAGACAACAACAAACAGGGTAGAAAAACCCAATATGAACATAATTGAGTTAAGCAGTATTATTTTTTTTATTTCTTTATTATCAGCGCCTTCGGAGAGTTCCTCAAAAGATATTCCCGTTAAAAATGATATATAGGAAGGAATCAGAGGGAGTACGCAAGGTGATACAAAACTCAAAAAACCGCCTAAAAAGGCTATCGGTAATGTTACTTCTGCATTCATATTTTGTATTTATTCCTTCGTATCATTCATATCAGGCGTATTTCGTTCATTTAAAAGTTCTTTAAACAGCGAAATAGACTGGGAGGAATCCCATTCTCTCATTCCTATTGCCCTGCCAACGACTTGACCGTTTCTATTTATTATAAAAGTAGATGGAAGAACCATTGCCCGGTAGGCTTCTGAAACCTTTCCGCTGGGGTCCATTAAAATAGTGAATGCATAATCCTTATCCTTAAGAAACTTCTCAACCCTCGCTCTTGGTTCATAATCATTAATAGCTACTACAGCAAGACCATCCCCTCCGAGCTCTTTATAAAGCCTATCCATTGCCGGCATCTAAATAACGCAGGGAGGACACCAGGTTGCCCAAAAGTTCAAGAATATTACCTTACCTTTATAATCGTCAAGACCTACCTTTTTCCCGTCCATACCTTCAATACTAAAAGGCGGAGGATCGGCAGGCCCCACTTCTTCTATGCCGAGAGCCGCCCAGTGGTTAACTGCCTCCTTATCATTTGAAGACAACTTAGACCCTGCAACAGCATTAGGAGTGGATACGTTAGGCGAAGAAGTGTTTTTATTTTCTAATGTTACCTTGGAGTCCATAGACAGGGTTACAAAGAAAACCACAGGAAGTGCTATAAGAAAAATAAAAAATATATTTTTATTCATTAGTAGATACTTTGACTTCCATAACTCTCAGAAGTTGACTTCTTGCGAGTTTTATAAAAATCTTTATATTCTTCCGGTTTCATAGGCCCGTTTTTGAGAAGCTCGGCAACTACCTGGAGATTACTTTTATCAGACCAGTCCCTGCCTCCCATAATCTTCTCTGCTATAACACCATTTTGGTCAATGATATAGGTCTCAGGAACTCCCGTTGTCTTGTACATGTCCCTCACAACACCTTTTCTGTCATGTAAGATAGGGAATGTGAGCCTGTAACTTTCGGTAAACTCGCGAACAACATCGGAATTTTCCGAATCTATACTCACAGCGACAATGACAAAAGGCTGGTCCTCCAAGGCGCTGCTCAGGTTCTGCATAGAAGGCATTTCCTCCTTACAGGGTTCGCACCAGGTTGCCCAAAAGTTCAAAAAGATTACCTTTCCCGCATACTGTGAGAACACTACAGGTTTACCTTCAAGAGTTGGCAGGGTGAAATCAAAAGCTCTTGTACCGACCCCAACGGGAAGGTATTTAGCTTTCTGTCCCATCACTACCACCCCGACTATTGCAACTACTGCCAGAATCATAGCTGCAATAAAAGGAGTATAAGATGTCCTGCCCTCACCGGGAGGTTTTTCCTCTGATGTTATATTTTCGTCGCTCATTAAACTGCACCTCAAAAGTTATTTTATTTATTTATAACGGCTTAAGCATATGCATGAAGTCCAGGGATAATAAAACTAACTCCCCAGTACAAAAACACAACCCCTGCAAAACCTAAGACAGAAATATAAGCTGTTTCTTTACCATGCCAGCCTTTTGTAAGTCTTGCATGGAGGTAACCACCGTAAATAAACCATGTTATTAGAGACCATGTTTCTTTTGGATCCCAACTCCAATAGGCTCCCCACGCGTAGTTTGCCCATGCCCCTCCAGCAATAAGACCAAGTCCAAGCCATGGGAACCCCCAGGTAATGGTTTTATAACTTATCTCATCCAATACATCAGTTGACGGGAAGGCATCTATCAGACGGTTACTAATACCTCTTGTCTCTGTATATTCCTTGATAAGAAACATTATGCTTGTGCCAAAAGCAATAGCAAATGCCCCATAACTAACAAAAACCATAAACACATGAACATCGAGCCATCCAACTGCGTAACCTGCATACTCGGGCCCCAAGAGGTCCTGGAGCCAACGCCATTTATTCTGAAGGGCAGGGTTTAATGGAGATACGGATTTATATTTATAAGGCATGCTGGAAGCAATATAGAGTATCAACACACATATACTCATTACCATTGCTCCGATTACCTTTAACTTATGTTTTCTCTCTAAAATTAAG
Source organism: uncultured bacterium (assembly GCA_965371285.1). Classification (GTDB taxonomy): domain Bacteria; phylum Desulfobacterota; class GWC2-55-46; order GWC2-55-46; family DRQE01; genus CBDUXU01. Next base: position 16,727 of record CBDUXU010000031.1, read on the forward strand.
TAGAAAACAGTAATAACCCAAACAAACAGAACCATAGTTTCATAAAGATTTGACCAAGGTGTATAACCTGACTCCTTGGCTCTTGCAATAAGGGTTACTGTGACAGACACAAGCCCTACATAAGCCATTGCAGTTCCGGTCTGCCCCATCCAATCCTTTTGCAAAACCCAATAACCTGTATAACAAATTGCTGTAAAAAGGTAAAATCCGAATGCCATACTAAAAAACATTAATGACATTATAAGTTTTTGTTCTTCCATATTAACCTCCTTTTGCCGGTGCGATTGAAGCTAATTTAATTTCACCAACAAGGTCTTGAAATTCTTTAGTATAAAGAATTTTATTTTTATTTATAGTACCACCTACACTTACTTCAGAGCTATCGCCGTTGTCTTTTATATGAACCCAAACCCTCTTGTAGAGAATAAAAAAGTTCAATACAAATCCTACAGCCATAATACATGCACCTACCCAAACCCATTCGTCTCCGGGGTCTTTGTTAATGGAAATCCCCGAGTATGCAACAGGCTGATAAGCACTTAAAACCATTGTAAGGTCCGTATCAGGTATAGAGGAGAATAACCCCGGATAGTTAAAAAACAACCAGGGCACTGCAACTAACTCTTCTTCCTCGGTTTTTTTATCAGTTTTATAAATCTCAACTCTCACTGCCGGATTATTAGCCTCTGCAGATTGAGAGTAAACAGTACCTGTTTCCTCATCATAGGCAAAATCAGAAACAAAACCTACAACTTTCGCCGAATAGGGAGTAAATGGAATATCTTCCTTCTCTCTCCACTTAACTGAAACCGGTTCGCTTGCCGTGTTTCCAACCTTGTCTTCACCTTCTTTGTGCATAAGCTGAATTTCTGCACCTTTAATCATGTTCCAAGATGTACCGTAACTGGACTGGTAATACCTTATGCCATCATATATCATCGGCTCATTAACCCAAATCTTTTTCTTATAAACTTCTTCGCCGTCTTCTAAAATAGCCACCATAGAATAGTACTGTTTGACTTGACCTGTTTCATAATAGTCAATCCAAAAGCTGTCTAACCTTACATTATAAGGACTGTCAGGCACACTAAAACTACCGCCTTCGTTAACAGCCCTAAAGTCGCGGTATCCCCAGATACTGCCAATTATAGCGCCGGCAAGGATTAGGAGAATACTTACATGGATTACCTCAGGGCCGAATCTCCCGATCCTGCCCTTCCATGAGTAGAGTTTATAATCTGCTCCGTCTTGGGTTGGAGTAATCTTGTATTTGTGAGAACTTAAAACAGAAGCAACTTTCTTTTTTACATCCTCTACCTTACCATCGGCTGTAAAAGTGTCTTTTAGCTCCATGTTTTTTATAATTGCTAATTTGAAATCAGGATTTACTTGAAATAATACTTTCCATTTTGGCGGGAATCTTTCAATACTGCAAACTACAATGTTAATTGTCAGTATTGCAAGAAGGGCTGTAAACCAAGTGGTGTAATACATGTTATCAAGACCTAATTGATAAATTACATCTGTCCAGTATTCACCATAAGACATTATATAAGTTTCTCTGTCTTTGTTCTGTTCTATAAGTGTTCCGAATATTGCAAAAAAAGCTATGGAAAATAAGATCATTATAACCAGTTGGAGTGATGCAAAAAATTTCCATAACCCTTGAACGATTTTATCTATAAAGGACTTATCACTTCCTATAGTCCCTGCGTTACTGCTTGCCATAAAAACTCTTTTCTGCTTGAGAGAGCGCGTCCGTGCCGCCAGTAGACTCTACTGGTGCAGCAGTCCCCCCGCTTGCTTCTAA
>CBDUXU010000032.1:0-17862 GCA_965371285.1 uncultured bacterium
TGTAGCTTTTTTTAGTTTTTCTCTGCTTCCTTTTTTATCTTTGTTTATTTTTTTCAGGCCTTTATTAAGGGATTTCTTTATGTCTCTGCCTGCTTTATTTGCATTTTTAATGGCGGTTTTGTCCGCTCTTTTGTCTGCTGTCTTTTCTTTTGTTTTTTCTTCTTTTTTATTCCAGAAGAATCCGCTGGACTCACCTACCGGCAGCCCCAGTGGAGAGCAGAGGAAGGCCACTATTAAAAGTATTATGTATAATGGTTTTTTCTTATTTTCTGTAGTCATAACTATAGGCAGTCTCACTTGGCAGTCATGCTGTCGTGGTTACTTTAGTCAGCTTCTGCTCTAAATGGTTTGCTGTCTTCTCCTGTTTCAAAGTCATAGCCGCATTCTTTGCAAACAGTTTCTTCGCAGACTTTATCCTCATTTTTAACTTTTTCTCCGCAAACTGGACATTCCATAATTATCTCCTTTACATGGTTAATTATAGTTTAATTTTGCAGAATCAATGATGGACTGGTGTGATTAGCTATTCAACTGGAATATCTTTTAAGTAGTCTGCCTGCTTATCCTCAACTGTTTTTACAACATCTTTTGCCTTCTGCTCTGCAGTGGTGAGGGTTTCTACATATTTATCAACGCTCTCTTTGGCAGTATCGCCTTTGGGGTCAGTTTCCCCGCAGCCGGTTAGGATGGTGGCAGTAAATAGTATAGCTAATACTTTATTTATCATTATTTTCTTCATTTTTCCCATAGTCTTATTATGAACCGAAAGTGCCTTAGAATCTACAAAAAAATGATATTTATGACCAGCCGGCAAAACCCTGTTTATTATTGTTTCTTCACATTTTACCCTTAAAATGTTAGATTTATTGATGTTATGGCAAACAAAAAGACCGACAAAGGAAGCCGCGCAAAAGAGAACCTCCTGAGAAGCCTCCCCTCTGTTGAGGAACTTGCCTCTATGGATTCCCTCTCTGCATATAGGGGAAGGTGTATGCCTTCTATATTAACAGAGATTCTCCGCGCCTCCGTTGAGCAAGTAAGGCAGGGCATTTTAAAAGGTCATGGTTTTAGTGGCGCCATGGTTGGTGATGATGTTGGCGGTCTTACTTTGAAAATAGCAAAAGATAAGTTAAAGAAATTTACAAAGCCTAGCATGAAAAAAGTTGTTAACGCCTCAGGCACTGTGCTTCATACCAACCTTGGCAGGGCGCAGCTAAGTCAGAATGCAGTTGAAGCTCTCGTAAGTGCTGCATCCAATCCTGTGAACCTGGAGTTTGATATTGAAAAAGGCGGTCGCGGTGAGAGGGACTCTCACGCAGAAGAACTCCTCATCAAATTAACAGGAGCAGAAGCTGCCTGTATAGTAAACAACAACGCTGCGGCAGTTCTTATTAGTCTTAACTCTCTAGCCGAAGGGAGGGAGGTAATAGTCTCCCGCGGCGAGCTGGTGGAAATCGGCGGAAGCTTCCGCCTACCGGAAGTTATTGGCAAAAGCGGCTGTAATATGCGTGAGGTAGGAACAACCAATCGTACACATTTGAAAGATTACGAGAAGGCTGTCATTGGAAAAGACGGAAGTAAGGTGGGGGTACTCTTTAAGGCTCACACCAGTAACTATGAAGTAGTTGGTTTTACATCTGAGGTAAGTTTAAAGGAACTTGCTGCTATCGGGAATGAAAATAGTATCCCGGTTGTAGAGGACTTGGGCAGCGGGTCTCTGATTGACCTAGCAGCCTTTGGTCTTCAAAAAGAAGCTATGGTAAGAGAAAGTATAGAAGCAGGGGCAGATGTGGTTACCTTTAGCGGAGACAAGCTCCTCGGAGGCCCCCAGGCAGGAATCATCGTTGGTAAGAAAATATATATAGATATGATAAAACAAAATCCGCTAAAAAGGGCATTAAGGGTAGATAAACTTACTATGGCGGCTCTCACTGCAACTCTTAGAGAGTATGTCGATTATGGAAACATCACAAAGAACCTGCCTACACTTAAATATCTAACTCGCGATATCAGCGAGATTGAAAAACTTGCAACAGATGCAAAAGAAAAACTATCCAGCCATCTTGGAGATGGTTACGGCGTTACAGTAGAAGATAGTGAAAGCCAGGTCGGCAGCGGCTCTCTCCCCGGCCACACATTAAAAACAAAAGTACTTGTTGTCAGCAGCGCTACAAAAAAACCGGAAGAGATTTATAAAATATTTTTAAACCCTAAAAAACCTATCTTAGGCAGGGTGCATAAAGAAAAGTTTATGTTAGATGTGAGGGCGATAGATAAGGCAGAAGACCTGTTGCCACTTTTATAATTGACTTAAATAATTAAAGAAAGTTTTTTTAATTTTACATAAAGTTTCATAAGGGGTTTTTTTAGTATGACAAATTTTTTAATAGTAGGACTGGGCGGAGCTCTTGGCTCTATGGGCAGGTACGGACTTGCACTGTTTGTGCAAAGGACATTTACCCACGCTTGGTTTCCTTATGCCACACTGTCTGCAAACATTGCAGGGTGCATATTGATTGGTTTTTTACGCGGTTTAAATGAAAACAAGGGGTACTTCTCTGACGAGATGGCACTCTTTCTTTTTATTGGAGTCCTTGGCGGTTTTACGACATTTTCTGCCTTCGGTTATGAAACTTTCAAGATTGCCCACAACGGCCATATGGTAGGGGCAGCCCTGAATGTATTGGTTCAGGTTGTAGTTTGTTTAGTTGGAGTTGTAGTTGGTTATTCTGTTTCAAAATATTTTTAGTTTTAGGGGAGTATACTAATTTATGAAAAAGTTTTTTACATTAAAGTTTTCGGCAATTATGTTTGGTGTTTTTGTTTTGCTTATATCAACGGCAGTGGTTTCTTATTCAGGAGGGAAAATAAAACTAAACAAACTCAAGAAAATTACACCTTCTAAAAAGGTTTCTGCCGAGGCTTTAAATGGTGAGTTCAATGGAAAGATTTTATCTATAGGCGAGACCTTTGAGGGGGTGTTTTTTAGTTATGATGTAAGTTTTTGGATTTTTAAAAATGCCGCAAAAGGTAAACTCCGTTTGGAAAAGGGAGAGAAACCAGGTGAATACACGGGTATTATGGAAGCTCAAACAACCGGAGTACTGGGTTTCTTCCTTCGCCATAGAAAAGATATTTACATCTCAAAAGTGGTAGAGATAGACGGGGGCAAGAGGTTTAGGACCGTATCTTTTGAGAACCAATCTCTTGTAGGTAAGAAAAAACGCATAACCCTGCAAACGGTAGATTATGAAAAGCGGATTTTCACAAAGAGAGTTTGGTCTAAAGGCAGGGAAAGAAGCGGAGAAAAAAGAGAGATACCGGCAGGCCAGTCATATGACGACCCTGTGGCAGGTTTTTATAACCTTAGATATGGCGCTTACGGAGAGATTAAAGAAGGCAGTAACTTTAAAATTCAAGGTCTTCCTAAAAAGGACGAACTCTTTATGACAGTCCACGTTAAAACCGAAGAAGAATTTAAAAAACGATTATCAAAGGACCTTGTCGGTGAGGTTAGGTATATTTGCGACATACATATAGACAAAGAACTTTTTGATTCCAAGTCAGGCAACATAGAACTCTACCTCTCAGAGACAATGGTGCCGGTGGTTGCTGTTGCAAAAGATGTAATGATGTTTGGAGATGTCTATGGTGTGCTCCAATATGAAAGGGATAAGGAAACAAAAGAAGAAGTCCCGCAGTTATAATATGAAATATAAATGTTATTTTTTGTAAGGTGAGTTAGGTTTTAGTTTTGGTCGAGGGCAAGTTTTATGGGGTGTGATTTTTCTGTTTTTATTTCTACTCGAATGTCTTCCCAGACTTGTTCGTCTATATTTAAAAATACTTCTGCTGCCCAGGGGTCAAACTGTGTGCCGGTGAATTTTTTAATTTCATCTACAGCATGGTCGTAAGTGAGGGCTTTTCTATATGGTCTGTCTGCTGTCATAGAGTCAAGAGTGTCTGCAAGTACAAAAAGCCTCGCGCCTACCGGTATCTCGCTTCCTTTAAGTTTACTTGGATAACCTGTTCCGTCAAATTTTTCTTGGTGATGAAGCACAATTTTTGAAGGGTCTTCAAGAAAACCAATTCCCTGCAGCATTCTGTAGCCTATATAGGGATGTCTTCTTATGACTGTCCACTCTTTGTCAGTAAGGGGGCCTGGTTTTAGAAGTATGCCGTCAGGAATTCCAATTTTGCCAATGTCGTGGAGCAGTCCGCCTCTGGCAATATTGGTAAGATCGTCTCCTTCAATTCCGGCAGTTTCAGCAAGTGTTTTTGTAAACTCCATTACCCTATGTGAGTGAGCCTGAGTTTCTTGTTCTCTTGCATCCAGCGCGTTAACCAGGGCAAAGAGGGTAGAGTCGTAGGTGGTTTCAATCAATGAAAGTGCTTTTCTTAATCTTTCTGCTTCTTTTTTTTCTGCAAGGTAGGTTTGTCGAAAATCTTCTGCGCAAACTAAAGACTGTTGTTGTATCTGTGAGAGGGAATATATCTTTTCTTCCAGCTCATGGCTTTGTTTTTTATCTTTTCTGTATAAATCAGAAAGTTCGCCGGCAAAGCTAAGAGCTTGGTTCCGCATACCAATATATCTTTCAGACTCTGTTTGTTTTTCTGTATATTTATTTGCTTTTGTTTTTGCCATAAGTGACCCTTAAAAAACAAGATGTTTTTTTAGAAGATTATTTTAGCATAGTAAATTCCGTTTTTAAAGTAAAGTAATTATGAGTAAGGGCGGAAGGAAGTTATTAATCAGAAGGGTGTTACTAAATAGAAGCCGCCGGTGGTAGTTAGCTATTTGTCTTCTAAAATGTCAGAGACCTTATCCAGAAGGGCGATTGGGCTAAAGGGTTTAACAAAGTAATCGTTCGCACCGGCCTCAGCCCCTGCTCTTTTGTCTTCGTCTAAATCAAAGGCAGATAGTATTATGATGTAAATATCTCTGGTTGCAGGATCGTCTTTTATTGCTTTGCAGACTTCAAAACCGGTCATTTTGGGCATTCTCACATCGAGGAGCATGAGGTCAGGCTGTACCTTTCTTGCCATCTCCAGTGCTTCTTCCCCGTCATGAGCCTTATATATGTCATAAGAACCAAGACCAATTGTCGTGCAAATCAGCTCTCTAATGTATTCTTCGTCATCTGCAACCAGTATTTTCTTCATTTGTACTATCTAAGCCCCTAGTTATACTTCGGGCAAGCTATTATAATGTCTTGCCACATTCTCTATGAATATTATATAAAATGCAGCTATTTAGCAAGATAATTTTTAGATATTTTAATCATTTTAGAATTGGCTGGAATAGCTGGTTTGTACATGATTTTGTTTCTACTGTGGTAGAGATGGCTTAGAATAAGCTGCTAAAGCAATATATATGGCACTTTTAAATAAGTCATGGCAGGGGAATCTAATTATTTGCCTTGACATCAAAATAACTAATACAATACAATATAAAGTCTGTTCAAATCGTGTTGTAAATTGGAAAAAACTAAGAAATTCTTGTGGATAGGGAGTCCTCAGGGGCAAAGAGCTTAGCCCCAGGTAGAGGGTTTTAATCCGCTAAATTAATGTGAGAGGTATATAACATTGTCAAATAGACTTGGAGAATTACTACTAAGAGAGAAATTAATTACACCGGAACAACTTCAGACGACTCTTGATACACAGAAGTCGGAAGGTGGAAAATTCGGTTTTAACCTAGTCAAACAGGGTTTTATAACAGAAATAGACCTGATACATTTTTTAAGTAAACAGTATGGAATTCCTGCATTTGACTTTGCAGGCGTTGAGTTAGACAGGGACATTGTAGCTTTAATACCTGAAGAGGTGGCAAAAAAATATACTATTTTTGCAGTAGATAGAAAAGGCGCTACTTTGGTAGTTGCCATGGGGGATCCCTCTAACATTAATGCTATTGATGATATTAAGTTCTTGACCGGATACAATGTTGAAAGTGTAGTTGCTGCAGAAAATGCTATTATGGATGCAATTGAAGAGCACTACGCAGCTGAAGATGATGAAATGTCACTAGATGATGTTTTAACAGAGTTTGATGACAGTGATATGGAGGTTGTTGAAGGCGAAGAAGAAGTCGACATGGAAGACCTTAAAAAGTCTGTTGATGACGCCCCTGTTGTTAAACTAGTTAATAAAATTTTAACTGATGCAATTAAAAAAGGTGCTAGTGATATTCATATAGAACCTTACGAAAAATCTTTTAGAGTGCGCTATAGGGTTGATGGTGTTTTATCTGAAGTCATGAAGCCGCCTCTTAAACTTAAAAATGCAATTGTTTCCAGAATAAAAATTATCAGCCAGCTTGATATTGCCGAGAGAAGGCTTACTCAAGATGGTCGTATTAAACTTAAATTAGGTAAAAAAATGGAGATGGATTAGAGAGTTTCTGTTTTACCTACTCTTTTTGGAGAGAAGGTTGTTTTAAGGCTCCTTGATAAGAGTAACCTGCAGCTTGATATGACCAAACTGGGTTTTCATCAGAAAGCTCTTGATGATTTCCTTGGTGCTATTCATAAACCATGGGGAATCGTTCTCGTTACAGGCCCTACCGGTAGCGGTAAGACAACTACTCTCTATTCAGCACTTTCGGACTTAAACCAGCCGACGGAAAATATTTCTACAGCTGAAGATCCTGTTGAGTTTAACCTCTTTGGTATCAACCAGGTTCAGATGCACGATGATATTGGACTTAATTTTGCGGCAGCCCTTCGGTCTTTTCTAAGGCAAGACCCGGACATCATCATGGTAGGAGAGATTCGTGATTATGAAACTGCTGAAATCGCAATTAAAGCGGCCCTAACAGGTCACTTGGTTTTATCCACGCTTCATACCAATGATGCCCCGTCAACTGTTAACAGGCTTCTTAATATGGGTATTGAGCCTTTCTTGGTTTCTTCTGCTACTAACTGCATACTGGCACAAAGACTTGCAAGAAAAATTTGTGAAGAGTGCAAAGAGGAAATAAACGTATCTCAAGAAGTATTTTTGGAAGCAGGAATGCAGCCCGAGTATGCAGCAACTGCAAAGGCCTACCATGGTAAAGGCTGCGGGGTTTGCGGAGGCACGGGGTACAAAGGGCGTATAGCTCTTTATGAGGTTATGCCTTTCACAGATGCCCTAAAAGACTTAGTGCTTAACGGCGCCTCTTCTGCCGACCTAAAAAGGGGAATGGTTGCCGATGGCATTAATACCTTAAGGCTAAGCGGCCTTGACAAGGTTAGGGAGGGTACTACTACCATGGAAGAAATACTTAGAGTTACCATGGAAGATTAGTTGTTTTTGTTTTTTTGATTTTTTAAATATAATATAAATGGAATTGGAGAATGATATATGGGAGCAGAAGGAGGAGGTCAAAGAAAACCAACACTGCAAGACCTCTTGAAATATATGATTGATAACGGAGGTTCTGATCTGCATTTATCTGTAGGTTCTCCTCCAAAAGTTCGTATAGATGGCGAGCTCCAGAGCATACCGATACCTCCTCTAACGGGAGTTGAGTCTAAGCAGCTTTGTTACTCCATCATAACTGATGCGCAGAAACACAAATATGAAGATGAAAATGAACTTGATTTTTCATTTGGTATAAAGGGCCTTAGTCGTTTTAGAGGAAACCTTTTGGTGCAAAGAGGCACGGTTGCCGCAGTGTTTAGGGCAATTCCTTTTGAGATATTGGATTTTGACAAACTGGGCCTTCCTAAAGTTGTAACAGAGCTCTCAGAGAAACCCAGGGGTTTGGTTTTAGTTACCGGCCCCACCGGCAGCGGCAAGTCTTCAACACTGGCAGCTATTATTGACAAAATTAATAGAACCAGGAAAGACCATATTATTACAATTGAAGATCCTATTGAGTTTTTGCATCAATCCCGTGAGTCACTGGTTAATCAAAGGGAGGTCGGAGCAGATACTTTCTCTTTTAAAAAAGCTTTGAAACATGTTTTAAGGCAAGACCCTGATGTTGTGCTTCTTGGGGAGCTGAGAGATATGGAAACAATTGAGACAGCCCTTACTGTTGCAGAAACGGGGCATTTGTGTTTTGCCACTCTTCATACTAACTCTTGCGTGCAGACAATGAACAGGGTTATAGATGTTTTTCCTGCTAACCAACAGCCGCAGATTAGAGCTCAGCTTTCTTTTGTTTTAGAAGGTGTAATGAGCCAGATACTTATCCCTAAGGTAGGGGGAGGCAGGGCTTTGGCTTTAGAGGTCATGGTGCCTAATTCTGCAATTAGAAACCTTATAAGAGAGGACAAGCTGCACCAAATATATTCGCAGATGCAGGTTGGTCAGGCTAAATTTGGAATGCAGACAATGAACCAGTGCCTGATGAATCTATTCTCCAGGAGAACCATAACAATTGATGATGCAATGAGCAGGAGTTCGGACCCTGATGAGCTTAGGCAGATGATGAGTAACGCAGGAGTCGGCGGAGCAGGCAGGCCTCCAAGACCCGGCGGCCCTAGGCCCGGTTAGTAGGCTTTTTTAAAGATAGCACTATCAACACATATTTATTATTTGTTTTTTGTAAATATTTATAGCAAGTATTAGTTATAAAATATTTTTTATAGGGAGAACCTAATGGCTGGTTTTGATTATACCGGTAAAAATTTAAGCGGCGCTGCCGTAAGTGGAACAATCGATGCCCCTTCTATGGGCAAAGCCAATGAGATTTTAAGAAAACAGCAAATTGTTGTGACCTCCCTTGAAGCTCAGATGAGTTTTATTGACAAGCTCAACAGTATTGAACTCTTTGCCCAAGCTATTACAAAAAAAGAGATAGTTGTTTTTACAAGAATGTTTTCTGTTATGATTGATGCAGGTCTTCCTCTTGTTCAGTGTCTCGATATCCTCTCCAGCCAACAGGAGAATAAAGAGTTTAAGCGTATTTTAAATGAAATTAAGAGTACTGTTGAAGGCGGTTCTACATTTGCAGAATCACTGGGTAAGTTTCCCCAGGTCTTTGATGACCTTTTTGTAAACCTTGTTGCTGCCGGTGAAGTCGGCGGTATTTTAGATACAATTCTTAACAGGCTCTCCGGTTTTATGGAAAAGTCAGAAAAGTTAAAAGGAGAGGTTAAGGGAGCTCTTACTTATCCTATTGCTGTTATTGTAATTGCATTAATAATCGTTACCGGTCTTCTTGTTTTTATTGTCCCGATTTTTGAAGACATGTTTTCCAGTTTCGGGTCAGCCCTTCCTCTACCTACTCAAATTGTTGTTAATATGAGTGATTTTTTGGCAGCTCATGGAATTAAACTGCTTTTTGCTATATTTGGTGTTCTCTTTGGTCTTAAACGCATCTATAAAACTAAAAAAGGGCAGGTTGTTATGGACGGAATATTTCTCAAACTGCCAGTTTTCGGCGATATTTTAAGAAAAACTGCTGTTGCCAGGTTTACAAGAACCCTTGGAACCATGATGTCAAGCGGTGTGCCTATTCTTGAAGCACTTGAAATTGTTGCAAAGACTGCCGGTAATAAGGTTATTGAGGCAGCAATTATGAAGGCAAGAGACGCACTTAGCGAAGGTAAAACCTTAGCAGAGCCTCTAGCAGATACAGGCGTTTTCCCGGGAATGGTAACACAGATGATATCTGTTGGTGAGGCTACCGGTGCAATGGACTCTATGCTCAATAAGATTGCTGATTTTTATGAAGATGAGGTAGATGCCGCTGTCGGTACCCTTACAGCCCTTATTGAGCCAATGCTTATGGCATTTCTAGGCGTAGTTGTCGGTGGACTTGTTATTGCGCTATACTTGCCTATCTTCTCACTTGCAGGAGCTGCAGGCGGATAGGAATAAATGTTAATTAAAACGGAAATCAAAAATGCTTTAAAGTCCAAGATTTTAGGCATGATGGTTTTTAGAGTTGTTATTGCCCTTGTCTTTCTTGGCGTTACCGTTTGGTTCCAGTTAAGCGAAGCATCCCTGGACGCACCTTTTTTATATCCCCTCCATTCTATAGTTGTAGTCATAGGATTACTAACCATCTCTTATGCACTCCTAATTAATATAGTAAAAAATTTAATATTGTTTGCTTACATTCAAGTCCTAATGGATGTTTGTGTAATAACTGTTGTTATATATGTGACGGGGGGAATGGATAGTTTCCTTGCCAGCCTTTATGTCTTCTCCGTTATAGGAGCGAGTATTGTTATTGGCAGGACCGGAGGGCTGGTCGCTGCTTCGGCATCAAGTATTTTATACGGGTTGTTAATTGACCTTGATTTTTATAAAGTACTGCCGCAAAAGTATAAACTGCTTTGGTCTCCCGTTGACCATGCCTGGGATGATGTTGTAACTACAATTACCCTAAATATTGTTGCTTTTTTTAGTGTTGCATACTTAACCGGTTACTTGGCGGAAAAAACTGCCACTATTGAAAAAAAACTTGAAGAGAAAGAAATTGATTATGACAGGCTGGAAGTACTTAATAGCCATATTATCGGTAATATCCCCAGTGGAATTATAACCTTAGATGAGAAAAAAAGAATTACTTCATTTAACAGAGCAGCAGAGACTATAACAGGGCTTACCCTCGAAGATGTTTATTTTAAGGAGCTCGATAGCATTTTTGAGGGTATGTTAAGTGATGATTTGGCAATCAGTGCTGATCAGGGTGGTATGGTAGATAAAGCATTTACTTTTAAAACGGGAGAGAAATGGTTAGGTTACAATATATCTTTAGGCAGGGGCGGGGATATGGCGTATATTGTAATGTTTCAAGACCTGACTCTTTATAAGAAGCTTGAAGATGACCTTAGAAGGGATGATAGATTAAAAGCTCTTGGAGAGCTTGCGGCATCTTTAGCTCATGAGATTAGAAACCCTCTGGCCTCCCTCAGCGGTTCTATACAGGTCTTGGGCGAGGATATTAATGTTACCGGTGAGAAACAGAACCTTATGGACATAGTGCTCAGGGAGTCTAAGAGGCTCAATAGCCTTATTACAGATTTTCTGCTTTTTGCAAAACCGGCAGGTGATAAAAAGGAGAAGGTAAACCTCTCCGGGGTAATAAAAGATACTTTAGATATATTCTCTAACAGCCCGGAAGGCCGCGGCCTTGATGTTCTAGATGAAGTTCAGGAGGGTATTTTTATAGAAGGCGATAAAAGGCAGATGACGCAGGTGTTTTGGAATCTTTTCATCAATGCAGGGGCTTCTATGAAGAAAGACGATGTTGATGCAGAAGGAGGAGTCTTGAAAATAGCGAGTTCGCCTTGTAAAGCCGACGGTAAGGTGCATAAAAATGAAAGCCCCGGCGGGGATATCTTAATATCAGTGATAGATAGCGGCAGCGGCATAGACCCTGAAGACGTTAACAATATTTTTAACCCATTTTTTTCTACCAAAGAATCGGGCACAGGTTTAGGACTTTCAATAGTTAATAGAATTATTGAAAGTCATGGAGGCACAATTACCGTAACAAGCATTAAGGGGAGCGGTACGGAGTTTACCGTTAAACTGCCCCGGCTGCCACTACTGTCTCAGTAATTTATTTTGTATGGCACTTGATAAAGAAAGTGAAAGAACATGAAGAAATCTACCGATGAAACAAATGAGAAAAAACCAGAGAGAATACTTGTAGTAGATGATGAGAAGAGTATGAGGGAGTTTATGGAAATCATGCTCCGTAAAGTTGGTTATGATGTTTTGACTGCAAGTTCTGCAGAAGAGGGCTTGGATACTTTTAAAACCAATAAGGTTGATTTAATCATATCTGACATAAAGATGGGTGGTATGGATGGTCTTGAGTTTTTAAAGCAGGTTAAGTCCGTTGACCAAACTGTTAGCATGATTATGATGACAGCTTACGCTTCAGTGGATACTGCTATTGATGCCATGAAAGCCGGAGCTTATGATTATTTTACAAAACCTTTTAATGTAGATGATATTAAATTGCATATTTCCCGTGCCCTGCAGTGGCAAAGGACCGAGAGAGAGAACATTGTTCTAAAAAAGGAGATTAAGAGGTCTTTAGGTTTTGGAGAACTTATTGGAAGTAGCGCAAAAATGGAATCACTTTATGAAACCATCATGAGCGTGGCAGACACAAATACAAATATTTTAATTACCGGTGAAAGCGGCACAGGTAAGGAACTCACTGCAAGGGCTATTCACAGGGAAAGCGGCAGAGAGGAAATGCCCTTTGTAGCTATTAATTGCGGCGCAATACCTGAGACATTAATCGAGAGTGAACTTTTCGGTTATGAGAAGGGCGCTTTTACAGGCGCTGCTACCAGAAAGAAAGGTCTTGCAGAACTTGCAGAAGGCGGGACTCTTTTTTTAGATGAGATTACTGAACTGCCATTGAGTGTCCAAGTAAAGCTTCTTAGGTTTGTGCAGGAGAAAACTTTTAAAAGAGTGGGAGGCGTAACTGATATTGATGTAGATATCAGGTTTATTACCGCTTCCAATAGAGATATAAACAAGGAAGTTAGCAGCGGTAATTTTAGGGAAGATTTATTTTATAGGTTGAATGTAATAAATATAAAACTTCCTACCCTTAGAGAAAGAAAAGAAGACCTGCCTGTTTTGGTAAATCATTTTATAGCTAAGTACTCAAAGTCTAGTGGTAGAAAGGTAAAAGCAATATCAGAAGATGCAATGAGAGTTCTTATGGGTTATAGCTACCCCGGTAATGTAAGAGAATTAGAGAACATTATAGAAGCATCAGTTGCTTTGGAGAAAACCATAGAAATTAGTTCAGAAACCCTGCCCGATTATGTTATTTCTCAAGGGGGTAATAAGTACACTAGTGAGAGCCAGGTTGATGGAGAAAGACCAGTTGGCAATTTACTGAACATATTAGAAGAATCTTCACCTGTTTTAATACCGGATGAGGGTGTTGATTTTGACGGACTTTTGGAAAAGGTAGAAAAAAGATTAATGAAAGGCGCTTTGGATAAATCAGGCGGAGTTAAGAAAAAGGCCGCCGGGCTGCTGGGTATGAGTTTTCGGTCTTTTAGATACAAGGCAGATAAATACAAATTGTAGTAGTTTTTTCATATTTTGAGGTTACTATTAACCTAATAGTAAAATAGTGACAGAATTTGTCACTACCCAGTGACAGAAAGTTGGTTTTTGTCACTAAAAAAAAAACATAATTTCCATAACCCCTTGTTTTTAAAGTTCTTTTTTTTTGGCATGGTTATTGCTTTATATTACAGTAGTAAAGATTTTTTATTAAATCAACAAAATCGAAAGGAGAAACAATTATGTTTCTAGAAAAATTTAAGATTAGAGAAGAAGAAGGTTTTACCCTTGTTGAGCTTCTAATTGTTGTTGCTATTATTGCTATTTTGGCTGCAATCGCAATTCCGCAGTTCTCAGCATACAGAAAAAGAGGTTATGCCGCTACACTAAATTCCGATACAAAAAACTCTTTTACTGCCGCTCAGGCTCTTTTTGTTGATGACCCTTCAAGGACAGTTGATTGTTCAAAATCAGCTGCTGGAGAAGAGATGGAGTTAGGTGGATACAGACCATCACAAGATGTGACTTGTTCAGGTACTATGACTGTTACATCAGGAACATTTACACTTTCTGGTGCAACTAGTTGGAGTGTTTCTGACTCCTCAATTGATGGAAAGGGTGTAATGGTAAAGTCAAAACCAATATAATAATCTAAGTTGATTTATTCTTAAAAAAAAGGGGAAGGTGAAAACCTTCCCCTTTTTTTGTGTTAATAATAAAAAACAATTAATATGTAGTACCTTAATTTTAATTATTCAATTATTTAATTACTATAAATTCTTTCCAGAAAATAATACAATACAAGTACTTTAAATCTATGGTTTTACACACTTAGTTTTGTATGGTTAGTTGATATTTCTTTTCTGACTATTCGTTAGTATGAATATTTTTCATAGAAAGAGGTCTATTCATGAAGTCAAAAAAAATGTCATTTCTCTTATCAGTATTTCTTTTTTATTTTATAATGTTATCTTTTGGCAGAAATATTGTATGGACGAATGAAATATATCTGTGGAGTGATGCTGCGGCTAAAAGCTCTGTTAAAGCACGGGTTTTTGATAGTTTAGGATTTGCATACAACAAGTCAGGTTTTTTTGATAAAGCTTTTGAGAACTATAGTCGTGCGTTGGAGATAAACCCCACTCATTGGAGGGCCCATCTCAATTTAGGTATTTTATATCATAGAACAGGTAGACTTGAGTTGGCAGAAAAAGAGTTTCTATGGTCAATAGGCTATGAGGACTCCTATTTAGACCACGGTCTATTTGAAGGGATTTCCTCTGCATATTATAACCTTTCCCTGGTTTATGCACAGATGTATGGCGGCAATGATAGAGGCTCGGCTAAAAGTAACAAAGAACTTTTACTTAAGTCTATAAGTCTGTTTGAAGCAAATTCTAGAGCCTATAATAATTTAGCCATTACATATATGAATGAAGGAAACCTAATTTTAGCTGAAGAATATTTTAAAAAGGCAATTTTTTATAAACCTGATATGGTTGAATCTTATTCAAACCTAGGTACACTTTATGCAAACCAAAGAGAGTATTTGAAAGCTTTAGAGCATTATAATCGTGCATCTCAAATTGGAGGCGACAACCCTCAAATACGCACTAATATAGCGAATCTTTATTTTGTCCAGAATAAGTATTCTGAAGCAGAGAACCATTTCAAAAAAGCTTATGAGTTATCAAATTCCTACCTGCCTGCCATTGACGGTCTGGCAACAATATATGCATTGCAAGGACAAAATGAAAAAGCTATAGAGTGGTTTAATCTTATTCTGATACTAAACCCTAATGATACCTATGCTCTAGAAAAAATATATGAACTAGAAAATTAATATTATGAAGATTTCAACTTTATGTCTATATTTTATTACTATTACCTTTATCTTTTTGAGTTATGGGAGAAACTATGTATGGGAGACTAGGGTTCATCTGCTTCAGAATGCTGTAATAGGTAGCCCAAATAAGGCTAAGCTTCATAGTTACTATGGAATTGAACTTTATAATAATGGTTATAGAGATAAAGCTTTTGAAGAGTTAAACAGAGCTTTAGAGTTAACACCATTCGGATATCCAGATACTTATTATAATCTTGGTCTAATCTATATGAATGAAGGTAATCTTGATGAGGCAATTGTTCAGTATAAAAATACGGTTTCAATTCATCCAGGCTTCGCAGAAGCGTTTAACAATTTAGGCATTATATATTTAAAGTCAAATGAGAATATATTAGCAGAAGAAATGTTTCTTAGAGCAATTGAAGTCAAGCCAATTTTTACAGCGCCAATCTCAAACCTGGCGTTTCTTTATAAAAAAGAAAAAAAATATAGCGAATCTATAACTTATTATGGCAAAGCTATTATTGTAGATTCTAAAGACACCTCTTTGTTTAAAGGTTTGGCAGATGTTTACATGGAGATGGAAGATTTTAAGAATGCGAGCTTGAATTTTATTCGTGTTTTAGAAATAAACCCCACCCATGTTCAAGCAATATATGGTCTAGCACTTACTTACGAGAAACAAGGTTTAATTGATGAGGCAATTATAGAATATAAAAAAATTTTAAAATTGCACCCAAGTGATAGTTATTCTATAGATAAAATAACTGAACTTAATAATCTTAGTTTATGAAATTAAGTTTGTATTATGTTTGCCATATTTATTCCTATGAGTTATATGGAGGTTATACTAGTTATATTTTCTTTTAACCTTGACAGTTTTCCGTAAATTTAATAGTCTGGATATAGTTTTGTGTAACACAAGTAGGTTTGTTTCCTCTAGTAGTTAGATATTTTATAAATTTAAATAATGGAGGTTTGCCTTATGTCACAGATACCAAATGGAAAAGTTATAAAAGTTGCCATAGCCGGCCTTGGAAGAGTGGGGTGCACCTTTCTTGAAAAATTATCTTCAAATTCTTATGGCGTAGAAATCGTTGCCGCTGTGGATACTTCACCGGATGCCCCGGGCAGAACTGTTGCTGAGGATAAAGGTATTAAGGTTTGTGATGAAACAAAAAACCTTGTTGCTATGGGAGAAGAGATAGATTTAATTTTTGACCTGACGGGAAGCGCAGAAGCTAGGACTATAATTCGCGGCGAGTTGGCTCGCTCCGGAAACCAGCACACAGTCCTTGCACCAGAGGTTGTTGCTTTCCTTATGTGGAATATGATGGGCGACGGGGAAAGTTTTCCTGACCACCATTCGGGTAATGATGGCTATTAATTAACAGTAAAAAATAGTATTCTAATAGGGTAGAGGCGCCAAGTCTCTACCCTATTTTTATTTTTGCTGAATCATAAAAATGAAAGGTTAAAGTTTAATATGACCTCTAGTAAGAAAAATATCACCTTACCTATTATAGGCATGAGTTGCGCTTCCTGCGCATCTAAAATAGAAAAAGCTCTCATCGAAACCTCCGGCGTAACATCGGCATCAGTTAATTTTGCCACAGAAAGGGCAACTGTTGATTATGATGGTGATGTCTCTTCTGTCGTTGACTCTATTAAAAATGTTGGTTATGAAGTCGGCACTTCTACCGTTACACTTCCCATAGGGGGAATGAGCTGCGCCTCCTGCGTAACTAAGGTCGAGGGTGGGATACTTGCCCTTGATGGCGTTATTAGTGCCTCAGTGAACCTTGCAACAGAGAGGGGCACTGTTGAGTACTTAGACGGTGTAGTTCACCTAAGTGATATTAAAAATGCCGTAGCTGGCGTTGGTTATGAGGTCTTAGATGTTGATTTATCTGAAGGTGATGAGAATATTGTAGATAAGGAAGAGAGGCTTAGGGCCGAGGCTTACAGTAAATTAAAAATTAGATTTTTCACGGCTTTGCTTTTTACCCTGCCGATTTTCATAACAATGCACTTGCACAGGTTTGGTTTGGCGACAGGGGAACTCCCTTGGGTGCAGTTTCTTCTTGCCACGCCGGTACAGTTTTGGTGCGCTCAGAGTTTTTATGTAGGAGCATGGAAGTCCCTTAAACATAAAACTACTGACATGAATACTCTTATTGCAGTTGGAACATCTTCTGCATATTTTTATAGTTTATCGCTTCTTTTGTTCCCGGCTTTTTTTGAGTCAGCGGGAGTCGGGAGGGGAGTTTATTTTGACACAGCTGCTGCTATTATTGTTCTTATTCTAATGGGAAGAGTATTAGAGGCAAGGGCTAAGGGGCAGACCTCCGGGGCAATAAAAAAACTTATTGGTATGGAAGCAAAAACGGCAAGAGTATTAAGGGACGGCGTGGAAGTGGATATACCTATTGCCAATGTTTTGCTGGAAGATATAGTTCTAGTAAGGCCGGGAGAGAAGATTCCCGTTGACGGTATTATTGTAGATGGTTATTCATCAGTTGATGAGTCCATGATAAGCGGTGAGAGCATTCCAGTGGAAAAAACCCTTGGTGATAAAGTTACAGGCAGTACAATAAACAAGACAGGAAGTTTTAAGTTCAGGGCCCAGGCTATAGGGGCTGATACCTTCCTCTCTCATATTATAAAGATGGTAGAGGACGCGCAGGGAAGTAAACCCCCCATTGCGAGGCTTGCAGATAAGGTTGCCTCGATTTTTGTTCCTGTTGTTATTTTAATTGCCGTTGTAACTTTTATTATTTGGTATGTCTTGGGCCCGGAACCTTCTTTTAATTACGCCCTCCTTAACTTTGTAGCAGTTTTAATAATAGCCTGCCCCTGCGCACTGGGACTTGCAACTCCTACATCGGTAATGGTTGGTACAGGTAAGGGTGCTGAAAACGGAATCCTTATACGAAGCGCCGAGGCTCTGGAGACTGCGGGGAAGATATCTGTAATCATACTCGATAAGACCGGCACTCTGACAGAAGGAAAACCTGTACTTACCG
>CBDUXU010000033.1:0-17815 GCA_965371285.1 uncultured bacterium
CTGGGGTGTGCTGGCTTTTTTATTTCTCGAGCTTGGAATCTTTTTTAAGATGAACTGACGCATAATATACATTATCTATCAAATCTTTTATTTCTATTTTAGTGATATGGCTGCCCAGGGCTGCTGCCATATTTATAAAAAGGTCGTGAGTCATTGGGCGAGATACTTCTACTCCTTCGAGCTTGGTAGCTATGGAGCTTGCCTCTAGAAGACCAATCCAGATAGGCAAGACACTACCTGACTCTCCCTTTAAGATTACTACAGGAGAATTAACTCTGCTGTCAATGGTAACGCTATCTACTTTCATTTCTATAAACATAGGCTTACCTCATCATGTTTATCATCTGATATTAAACTACCTGAGTTTAAAACTTTACCTCTTAAAGAATTCTTCCTTATATCGGATATTTTTAATTTTATAATAGAACCTTCAACATCTAAGTTGCCACTACTGAAATTAACCACCCTGTTGCAATCAGTCCTGCCTGTCCACTCATCCTCATTGTGTTTACTTCTTCCTTCAACTAAAACGTCCTGAACGGTTCCCCGAAGCAGTTCATTTTTTTCTGCAGATATTTCAATCTGTCTAGTTTGCAGTCTTTGAAGTCTTTCGGAAGCAAGGACAGGATCAATAATATCTGTGTAACCTTCGGCCACAGTTCTTGGGCGAGGCGAGAATGTAAAGGAATACATGTTATCAAAACGAACTTCCTCTACGACCTTCATTGTATCTTCAAAATCAGAATCACTCTCGCCGGGAAAAGCTACTATCATATCTGTTGTTATACTCACCTGCTTACCGGCGCCGCCGTAAAGAGATTTAATTTTATTTATTCTCTCCATATATCCTTCAATGAGGTAGCCTCTCTTCATTCTTGTAAGAACAGAGTTTGAACCGGATTGTAAGGGCATATGGATTGCATTACAAATTTTATCATTGTTAACTAAGGTTTCAATTAGTTCATCACTGAAATCTATTGGGTGGGGAGATATAAAACGAACTCTTTCTATTCCCGAGACATCTGCAACTTTATTTATTAACTCAGTGAAGTTCATGTCTCCCCCTGTTAGTGCGCTATAAGAAGTCACGGTTTGACCTATAAGAGTAACCTCCACTATTCCCCTATCCCTTAAAATGTGGATTTCATCAAGAATGTCACTACTAAGCCTGCAAACCTCCCTGCCCCTGACTCTTGGTACGATGCAAAATGTGCAAACTTTATCACAGCCTCTCATAATACTTACATTTGCTTTATAAGGATTTTCCGTTTCAGGAACAATATCAAACTCATCGGCTTGAATTGTTTTATACTTCTGGGTTGAAACGACTCTCTTGATTTTCTTGGACTCAATATCAGCTACAATTTGAGGCAGGCTTTGAATGTTTTGCGTACCAATAACCATATCCAGGTAGGGAATTCTCTTTAGCAAAGCTTCACCTTCCTGCTGAGCCACGCACCCGCTTACGCCGATTATAAGATTTTTATTTTCTTTTTTTAAATCCTGGAACCTGCCTACTGTACTATAAACCTTATGCTCAGCCTTGTCTCTAATACTGCATGTGTTGATTAGTATTAAATCAGCATTTTCAGGAGATTCGGTTTTTACATAATCTACTCCCTTTAAAAGAGTCAGCATCCTGACCATGTCGTGGTCGTTCATTTGACAGCCAAAACTCTCCATATATACGGATTTTTGCTTAGTTTGCTTATCTGTTTGATTGTGTTCTGAAGTAATCATATAAAGCTTATTGTAAGCTTTGGAGGGGCGATTTTCAAGCTATTTTAGGTGTTTTTGCTTCTCTTTATCACTGGCTTTTGTAATCCAGCCTGTGTGGGAGTAGTTAGATTTAATCTGATTTGCAGCTTTCTGGGCAACCTCTTTGGAATTGTAAAACCCTATCCTAACCCTGTACCACTGGGTGCCGTCTTTCATAAATTCAGTGTTATAAGCAAAGTGGCCGCCCTTGGTGAGTTTCTTTTTTAGAGCATTTGCAGGAGCTTTTTCTGTAAATGACGCAACATTTATGACCCAGTTACCTTGACTAGATGCAATTTTAGGCTTGGCTGTTGGGGCTGGAGGCGCCTTAGGGACAGGTTTTGGCTTAACTACTGCAGGAGCTGGGGCTGGTGCCTTCTCCGCAGGCGCCTTAGCTACCTGAGCGGGTGCTGGCTCAGGCTTAGGAGTTTTAGTTA
Source organism: uncultured bacterium (assembly GCA_965371285.1). GTDB lineage: Bacteria > Desulfobacterota > GWC2-55-46 > GWC2-55-46 > DRQE01 > CBDUXU01. The sequence continues at coordinate 2,196 of CBDUXU010000033.1, forward strand.
CCACATCACCTGGCACGACTAAAGGAATTTTTTTACTTTGAACATGTTTAGGGGCATTTGGGTCTGGTTCGTGGAAGTAAATAAGGGCAACCAGTGCGCCAAGACCTAAAATTATAAGGACTATGAGGGTTAAAATTATTTTTTTGAGCAAAGTTAACGCCCTCCCAAAGCGTCTTATTAGAGCCGCAAAATAAAAATGCACTAGAAGCCAAAAGAATAAGCCCAAAGATTAAAGACTTACTGAAAATTAGTATAACACGACTTTTTGCTTTGGCAAGAAAATTTTACAAAGAAAAACCGACCAAAATTTAGATATCACTCCCCAACTATAAAAGAAGCTAATTTAATTAATGACCGGTTTTTCCTAAAGACTAAAACAAAAAACTATTATACAAAACTACATTTACTTGCAGCTGTTCTTGTATCCATATTACGACCTCTGTTAATATGGTCATCAATTTCAGCAGCGCAGCCTATCATACGACCGAATAGGAATGTAGTAAACCCTGAGCTTTCAACATCACTCTCTTTGATTTTGCCTGCTGCATAATCTTCCCATACAATCTTAAGAAGGATTACAGCAATAACTGCATCAACATTTACGCAGTAAACATTCTTACTTGCTTTGGTGTCAAAAAGAGACTTTACCAAGTTTTGATAGAAATCAAGAAACACATTGTAAATTTTCTTTTTCTCAAATAACTCATTCACAAATCTCTCTCTTGGATCATAGTTAACATCTTCACCTTTGAAAACCGGATGGTTAACGCAAGGTACTTTTGCATATTCCAGGTTACCAAGAGCTTTTTGTTTCTTTTTATATTCAACAAAAGTTTTTGCATAGTCCATAGAAATCTTTTTAAGATCTAAACCATGTTTAGCTGCGCTTGCATCTTTAAGACCAGTATCTTTAAACTGATCCATCAAGAACTCAACAGCTTCATAACCATTGCCACCGTGAGCAAAACCTGTGTGAGTTAAGAAACCTACAAAACCTTTATTAATCTGAACTCTTCCAGGCTCCCCTGGTCCGTCGGCACTTACTGCACCTTTACTGCCCTGGGCGGAAATCGTTCCAGGACCATTGGAAATTATTAAACCCAGAAGCATTGAGAACTCAAATAACTCATCTTCATTAGGCTTTCTTCCTATAAGAGCTAAGAAAGCAGTCTCTGTGTAAGATGAGCCAACCAGGTCTACGACTTTTTCTCCGCAGAAACTATCTTCTGTATGTTTGTCAGGAGATACGCTGCAGCCAACAAAAGCTGACCACACCATTGAGTACCAAGGAAGTTTTGATACTGTAAGCTTACTGATTTTTTTCTGCATAAGTGCAGACCAAGCGATACTTGTCCAGATAGCACCAAGTAGAGCTTGCATTGAAGGTTTACCTCCTGCTGCTTCTGTAACAAAGTCAATAAAGACTGACTTCTTAGCTAGCGCTCCAATTGCCTTCAACGCAATCTCTGCCCTTACATCAGTTCCATCGGCAGCAAAAAGAGCTTTATCGGCGCTGCTTAGTTCATTTTTAAAATCATACTTGTCAGCATAACAGCTAATACCTGCGTGTGCGAAAGTATCAACAAGAGCTTCCGTTACTTTTAAAGCGCCTTCTACTCTACCCTTACCTATAATTGATACGGCACTTGATAGAACTGTATTAGGCGAGTTCCCTGCTTCTCTTGATGCAGCAGCGGCAGCTAGTGCCGGGTCGCCATGAAAATTCACATATGAATTTAAAGCTATATTAGCTAAGGCAGTTGAAGTCTCACCGGGGTACTTTTTGATAACAGACATAACTAAATTCTCTTCTAAAGATTTCTCTGAAGCCTCTAGAAGTGAGAAATTATTAATCTTAGTAATTTGAGTTTTAGGGTCCATCATGGAAACACCACTGGTGTCCTTCATGGCTTGCCTTGCAAACTGAGCACCAACGAAATTGTTAATGTTTTCAATTTGTTCGTCATAAGGAGAAGTTGCTTCTACTGCTTGAACATCTAAATTTGCAGGAACATTAACACCGTTATTATTGCCAAACCAACATTTAAGAGATAAATCCCCTTTTGGTTCAAAGTCAGGCTTTTCGCCGTTTAGTTTCATTACCGCTGTAAGTGCTTCAGGAATATGAGCAATGTTAACTACAACAGCACCTTTTTTAGATACCACTGGGTTCTCGGGAGTAAAAATACTATCAACGCCAAAAGTTTCCATAAACCATTTTTCTTTTGCCATTGCGTTATCGCCGCTGCCAGCTAGCGAACCTGCATGACCGCAAGCTTTTGTAAGTTTAGCTTTCCAACGACCAACCACGCAAGCAACAGTTGGTTTGTTAATTTTTAAATCATATTCATAATACCCGCCAGGCTCAGCGTAAAGCACAGCACACTTACTTCTGTCGTCATTATCTAGTGCGTGCATAAATTCTTCCGGGCCATAGTTAATATAAACATCCTTACCACTAGAGATGGAAACAGTTGTCCCCCAACCCTGGGTCAAAAGGTAAACTGCAATTGTAGTTGTAAAGTTTCCTGAGTTTGAGAAAAGTCCTACACTGCCTTTAACTAAACTCTCCTCGGGGTTGTTACCACCTAAGGCTCCGCCAAGACGAACCTTGTTCCATGAATCGGCAATGCCAAGACAGTTTGCACCGTAAGCGTCTATGCCGTTTGTCTGGCATATTGCGCGAATGATTCTAGAATCCCTGATAGAAACCTTTTCGGTTAGTATTATAACTTTCTCAAGCCCCGGGTTATGTTTGACCGCCTCTGCAACTGCGTCCTTAACACCACTTGGCGGAAGGTAGATAACAGCTGTATTGAATTTGTGCCCTGCTTCTATTCCCTCTTTTACAGAGTTATAAACAGGTATGTCGCCGATTTTTGTTTTAAGTTTTTGTCCGCTTTTACCGGGGCCGACTCCGAAAGCAACATTCCCGCCGGAGAACTCATGGCTTGTTGGGGTTACTCCCCTGCTCTCGTTACCGAGTATGTTAAAAACGCAAACCCTGTCGTCCTTTGTCGCCGCATTTTTAAGAGAATCTAGCCCTAAGTAATATGGAAATCCTTTTACGCCATCTTTATGCATTTTTCCGTCCTTATCTGTTGTCATGTTGTTTTTTCCGATTGTATTATTATAATTTTTTATATAACTATATCTTAAGAGCTTTCTTTACTTCATCTCTTCCTTTGCCTCTCATCCAAGTGTCAACATCAAGAGCATAGTTTACAACCTCGCTCATTGCACTGTCGTGGCCGAAAAGCCTGTAAGGCAGACCTAACTGGTCCAGGGTTTCTCTAAGGTAAGACATTCCTTTAATTACATTTGGTCCGCCCCTGCCGGCAACTACATAGAGAGGTGTTGGGCCGTAAGTATTAAAGTGGGCTCTTAGTGCATCACTCATAGCGCGGAATGTCTCATAAATATCTGTGTTATTAGCTTTACCGCCAATTATAAAAAGAACATTGGATTGGTTTAACCAATGTTTAAAACAAATTCTAGAAATATCAAACATCTTAGCGTAAGGCGGGTTACCGCCAAAGTCAGATGATATTGTAGCTCTCTCACCAAGTAATTCGGTTACAAGTGCGTTTGCACCTCCGCCAAAGGTTGGAGCAGTGATTGTTCCCTCATTATTCATAACAAACACATCACTTTGCCCCTGATATGTACGAAGCTGGTTAATCTCCTGCTCGAACTCTGAATAATCAGATGCGAAAAGATGGGCAGGAATGTCTGCCATTTTGTAATTTGGATCGTCCTGGTCAAATGAACACTTAAAGTCGCAAGCTACAGGTACAAGCCTTTTGCCGCTGTTGTCCATTCTGATTGGATTAAGTTCTAACATGTTCATTCCAAAGTTATTATAAAGAGTCCAAAGTTTTGGTAGTGCCTGAACCAGAGGGCTAATGATTTCCGCCGGAGCGCCAAGTGCGTCCAGAGCATTAGAAACATGGAAGCTCTTCAATCCAGTAAGCGGGTCAAAAGGGACAACCTGAATCTTCTCAGGAGGAAGTTCTTCAATGTCCACACCTCCGTGGTGAGTAATTGTCATAACAGGAGCTCTAAACTCGGTAGAGTCGGAAATTGAGAAATAAACCTCATGGTCAGCCGGCACTCCCCCTTCAAAGGTAACACCATCGGCCTTAGATACCTGGTTTTCGGTCTTATGTTCGCAGAAATAAAGTCTTTCTTTCTCTTTAAGGGCATCTTCGATGTTTTTGACTATTCCGATAAGACCGGATTTGCCTTTTTTACCAACTCCGCCTTTAAAAATCGGCTTGATAAAAACCATGCCCGATTTCTTGATAAGAGCCTTTATTTCATCGACACTTGCCTCTGCGCTAAGTACTGTGGAATGAGGATAATCAACCTTATCCAGTAGTTTCTGACCCCACTCAAGTCCTGTTAACTGCATCTATTACCTCCGTCTTTTGAATTACATATTTAGTATATTAGAATCAGGTAGTTACAAGAACTACCTGATTCTACAAATTAACTTTATTTAGAGCTATTAAAGAGCTTCTAAAGCGCTGTTAAAAGTACCGCTTGGCCTCATAGCCTTTGTTAGCTTCTCTCTATCAGGCTGGTAGTAACCACCCATATCCACCGGACTGCCTTGAGCATCATTTAACTCGCCAACGATCTTATCTTCGTTCTCCTGAAGGGTTTTTGCCAGAGTGGTGAACTTCTCAGCTAACCCCGTATCTTCAGTCTGGTTAGCCAGAGCCTGGGCCCAGTACATAGCCAAATAGAAGTGGCTACCTCTGTTATCCAGTTCATTAACCTTCCTGGATGGTGATTTGTTAGAGTCCAGGAACTTGGCATTTGCTTCACCCAGTGTTTTGGAGTAAAGTAGAGCAGTCTTATCTCCTGTAGTATTGCCAAGGTGCTCAAAACTCTCTGCAAGAGCCAGAAACTCACCAAGAGAATCCCAACGCAAGTGACCTTCTTTAACAAACTGCTGAACGTGCTTAGGAGCACTACCGCCTGCACCTGTTTCAAAAAGCCCACCGCCCTGCATAAGAGGTACGATTGAGAGCATCTTTGCAGAAGTACCCAATTCCAGAATTGGGTATAGATCAGTGTTGTAATCCCTTAGAACATTACCTGTAACAGATATGGTGTCTTTACCCTCTCTCATCCTCTGCAAACTCTCTGTAGCAGCATCAAATACATTCTTTATGGAAATATCAAGACCATCTGTATCATGGTCTTTTAGATATAGATTAACTTTTTTAATTAATTCTCTGTCGTGAGCTCTCTTCTCATCTAACCAGAAAACTGCAGGAACTCCGGTAGCTTTTGCCCTTGTTACTGCAAGTTTTACCCAGTCACGAATAGGAGCATCTTTTACCTGACAGGCTCTCCAAATATCGCCTTCTTCTACATTATGCTCAATGAGAGTATTACCGTCGCCATCAATCACTGCGATTGTACCATCTCCGGGAGCTTCAAATGTCTTGTCGTGTGAGCCGTATTCTTCAGCCTTTTGAGCCATAAGGCCAACATTAGGCACTGTACCCATTGTAGCAGGGTCGTAAGCGCCATTTGCGATACAGTTGTCTATGGCAGCCTGATAGAGGCTTGAATAGCAGTGATCAGGTATAACAAACTTAGTGTCCTGAAGCTTGCCTTCGCCATTCCACATCTGACCGGAGGTACGGATTGCAGCAGGCATAGAAGCATCAATAATAACATCACTAGGTACATGTAGGTTTGTAATACCCTTGTCAGAGTCAACCATAGCCATATCAGGACTGTTTGCGTACACGGCCTGAATATCAGCCACAATTTGGGCCTTTTTATCAGCAGGCAGGCTTTCAATCTTTGAATAAAGGTCGCCAAGACCGTTATTAAAGTTAACTCCCAGCTCTTTAATGGTATCTGCATGTTTTGCGATAGCATCCTTATAGAACACTTTTACGCAGTGGCCGAAGATGATTGGGTCAGAAACTTTCATCATTGTAGCCTTCATATGAAGAGAGAAAAGGACACCTTTATCTTTAGCATCTTTAATCTGCTGACCTAGGAAAGTCACGAGTGCTTTTTTACTCATAAATGTTCCATCAATTACTTCACCTTCTTGCAAGGCAAGACCATCCTTTAGAACTGTTTTACTGCCGTCTTTCCCTGTAAATTCAATCTTCGCAGTAGTTGCCTTTTCAATTGTAACGGATTTCTCATTTGAGCAGAAATCATTAGCATCCATTGTAGATACATGGCTCTTTGAATCCTTACTCCACTCACCCATTGAATGTGGGTGTTTCTTTGCAAAATTCTTAACCGGTACAGCAGCCCTGCGGTCTGAGTTACCTTCTCTAAGCACCGGATTAACAGCGCTTCCTAAAACTTTTGCAAATCTTGTTTTAAGCTCTTTTTCAGCGTCTGTTTTAGGGTCTTCAGGGTAGTTTGGGATATCATATCCATGGTCCTGAAGCTCAGCAATTGCAACTTTTAGCTGTGGAATAGAAGCACTAACATTAGGTAGCTTAACTATGTTAGCCTCAGGCGTTTTAGCCAGTTCACCAAGCTTTGTGAGCTCATCGTCTATTTTTTGGTCATCCTTTAAGTTGTCAGGAAAGTTTGCAATAATGCGTCCTGCAAGTGAGATATCTCTTGTTTCAACAGATATGCCTGAGTCTTTTGTAAAGGCCTGTATAATTGGTAGTAGTGAATAGGTTGCGAGAGCCGGAGCTTCGTCAATTGCTGTGTAAATAATTTTTTTAGACATTAAATCCTCCATATATTGTTGTTATCTTGTTTTATATTATTTTTTAAGTATTATATTCCCTGTATTTCCGTCTCTGTAAAGCATATTAGTAAACCAGATTTAGCCAAAAAAATCAATCATTTTAAGGCTTTTTGAGCTGGTTTAGGGCTATACCTTGAGTATGTTAAGTGCTTGGATTTATTGGTTTTTTAGGCATCTGCAAAAGTCATTAGCAGAAAAATTGGGCATAAAAAAATCCAGGCACGCTTGAAAAAGGTAAATTTCAAATGTCACTGCCCAGACGGTCGGCAAAATTTAGAGTTTCGTTATTAGTTTTATTCTTAAATCTTCTAATGTGCCCCGCTCCCTGGTGGTACAAACTCCACCTAAGATGTTTTTTACTTATACACCTTAATTCCGTCAGTTGCGGGCGAAAATCAATTTTATAGATAAATCAAATTTGAATGGTATTTATAATATAAAAAGGGGTATTTTGTCAAGTTCATTCCTGCGGAAGCAGGAATGACGAAAAGACTTAAAACTAGTGGCCACCTATCTCAGGTAGCACCTGTACAATTATAATAAATAGAATATAAAGCAGTCCATTCACTATAAGAAATTTTGGATTGAGGTTACCTTTAAACCTCATAATCATATAAATCCAAGCCCCTGCAATAATTGCAATAAGAGAACAACTCAAAACACTTAAACTAATTGTCCATGGAGTTAGAAAGATTCCGATGGCAGGAAGCAGGCTTCCCTGAAAGACCATTGCGCCGGTGATATTACCAACTGCCATAGTGTCTTTGCCCCTGCTCATCCAAATAATACTGTTAAACTTCTCAGGAAGCTCTGTAGCAACTGGTACAATTAAAATAGCCAGTGTTAAAACTGATATGCCAAGTATGTCTGATAAACTCTCCACTCCTCCCACAAAACCCTTTGCTCCGATTATAATAAGAGTAAGAGCAAGCATTAACTGCAAAACCACAAAGAACATGTGGTCTTTAAAAATGGCGCTTATATATAGAGGTTTACTCTCTTCTGTCCCGTGACCCTCACCTACCAGGGCAGAGCTTGCCTTGATAGTTTCCATTACATAATAAAAATATGACAATATTAACAATACGCAAACCCCCACGCGAAGCATACGCCACTCTGGCGGAGTGAAAGCTACAGCAAAGGCCAGTGTAAATACAAATAAGAAAAACTCCAGGTCGCGGCGAAATCCTGTTGGTTCCGGCCTAACATAACCAACTCCGCCTCTCCTCTCCTTAAAAACAATTGCAGCCATGCCAACCAAAAACATTGCAAGAGTTGCAAGCATAAAGGGAGCGCCAAGAATTGCTCCAACACCAACTTCATGGCCGATAGATGCGGTGCCTGTACCGTTATGGCTAAAAATTGCTACCAGCGGGACCATGGTCTCTGGGAGTGCCGTACCTACAGCGGCGAATATTGACCCGGTTACACCTTCGGAGAATTTTAGCTTGCTGCCCAAATTCTCAATTGCATTTGTAAAAATCTCAGCAGCTATTACTATAACTACAAGATAAAAAACTAATGTACCAATATCTGTTAACATCTAAAAAATACCTTCTCTCTTTTTATACTTATATTCTAAAAAAATCTACGAGAGCCCAGCAGACACACATAAAACAGGCTCTACCAAAAAACAGGCCTCATATGGCTTCTATCACCTATAAGTCCGCCTGTATCTAAAGACCAGTCATCAAGCGTTTTTAAGAACTCAACTCTACGGGAGTATATCATTTCCCATATATCCATAACAAGGAAAACCGTCTTGTTAAATACATCAGAATAATTAAGAGGTTTTGAGTCTAAAGGTTTTTGAATCTGGTTACTCATCTCGGGAAAGGGCAGCCTTAAAATATATTTATCCATAATGTCACTCTCTATTTTTGATATATCTTTATATAAAATTGCTTTAACCCCTAAGAACTTTACCATCTCGTCAGCGGTTAGAACCGATGCGTCCACGGGGTTAGTCATAAAATCCAGGTAGTTGTTATACCACCTGTCTATTTTAGGTTTTTTATTTTTAAATAATTCTTCATCAGAACTTTTTAACATCTCTATCCAAATAGTTTTAATTTTCCTGCTGATTTTATTATTAGAAATCTTATCAGACACTCTCCTGAGCAGGCCTGAGAACTCGGCCGGGTCAAAGTCCGACCGGCAAAACTCATTTATTACAAATGAATCCTGAATCATCTCAGTATAACGATGTGAGTGCTGAGCTTCCTCTTCTTTCTTTTCTGTATAATAAGGTCCGCTTATGGCATTTACTACGGGATGGATGGTCATGTCAGTTATAACATGGGCAATGTATCCCATAAACCAAGCCTCGGATTCCGGGCTGGTATTATTATCTAAATAATCAAGTCCGCATAATATTGCCAGCTTTGTATTTTTATGATGCATCCTTTCGGCCCAATGAAAAGAAGAGCCGTAACCTTTAAGAAAGTAAGGAAGGTCGGGAGCAACACTGCCTGCATATGTAAAAGGTTTGTGATTTAAAAAAGATAAGTCTCTTTTCTTTTGAAGCCCCTCGAGAGCATACTTCGCAACAAGGATATGTGTAAATTGACCTGCCATAGTTTTTTATTGTTGAGTTAATTTATAACTGAATGCATCATGCTGTGTAAAGTGTTATGCAGCGCAGAAGCGCGCCATGTTACGTACGGTGTCACGCTGTGTACAGTATCATACTGCGTACAGCATCATGCTGTGAAGTATGGTTTTAGTTTTTCTACAGACCTTAAGATATGTTCCGGCATTACCTTTGTCTCGCCAATGGCTGGCATAAAATTATTGTCACCATTCCATCTTGGCACTACATGGTAATGCAGGTGGTCAGGGATTCCTGCCCCTGCAATACGGCCGAGATTCATTCCAATATTAAAACCATCGGGAGAATAACAATCTTTAAGAGAAGTAATCGCTAGATTTATAAGTTTTGTTAGGTAGCTGGAGATATCCACGTCCAGTGATTCAAGCACTGATGTGTGAACCGAAGGAGCAATTAAGATATGTCCGTTGTTGTATGGAAATTTATTCATCATTACGACAGCTCTGTCGTCATGAAATAATACTAATTTATCGGGATTAGTTTTAGATTTGTCGCCTGTGAATTCTCTGCAGAAAATGCATTCATCAGGTTTCCCTGATTCAATTGATTCTACATATTCACCCCTCCAGGGAGCCCAAATACGATTCATAAAAAAAGTAAGACAATTAAAGATGCAGTAGGTTCTTAAATAGATATAATATCCCTACGGCCTGTCCACCCTTTCTTTTAATTCTTTACCAGCTTTAAAAAATGGAACTTTTTTTGAATCAATAAAAATACCATCTCCGGACTTGGGGTTACGGCCTTTTCTGCCTTCTCTGGACTTTACTTTGAAACTACCAAAACCGCGAATTTCAATTTTTTCGTTATTTGCAAGCCCATCAGCAATACTTTGAAAAAGTGTTGAAACTATGGTTTCTATATCTTTTCTTGTAAAGCTATCTGTTTTTGCAGATACGGCATCTATTAATTCACTTCTAGTCATATTACCGGTAAACCCCCTTTGCTAAAATATGCTTATATTCTAACTGTTTATGAGCTATTTGTCTAGTTTATACCTGAAAAAAGATACATTAAATTGAAATTATTTTCTCCTAAAATCCGGTTGATATTCCCCTCCGGCGAGACGCCGGTTAGTGCTTCAAGAAGACTAACTCTATGTTTGGGGTAAACAAGGAGGTGTTTGCCCTTTAATCCCAGCATTTTTTTAGTGACTTCTACGGCATCTGACAGGTTTCCTATAGAATCCACAAGCCCCAATTCGAGAGCCTTATTACCGCTAAAAATACGGCCGTCAGCCATTTTTAAGACCTTCTCCCTGTCTAACTCCCGGCTAGTGGTCACAGCATCTACAAACTGGCCATGAACATCGTCAATAACGGCCTGCATATATTTTCTCTCATCAACTCTCATTTCTCTTAGCGGAGAGCCAGTATCTTTAAACTTTCCGCTTTTTATGACAGTCCCGGTAACACCTACCTTATCTAACAAACCTTTAAAATTCATGAACTCAATAATAACACCAATAGACCCTGTAATGGTTCCCGGGTTTGCAACAATACTATCTGCAGCAGAGGCGATATAATAACCTCCGGAGGCTGCAACAGTGCCAAGGGATGCGATTACTTTTGTTGTTTTTTTGATTTTTAGAATTTCCTGATAAATTTCTTGAGAAGGCCCCACGGCGCCTCCGGGGGAGTTGATTCTTAATATAATTGCTTTTATATCTTGCCTGTCATTAAAGTAATTTAGATTTTTATTTATATCTTTAGAGTTAGATATAACACCTTCTATTTCTATAACAGCAATCTTCGTGCCGCGAAAGCCCTCGCCCTTGATAAGAGCAATTGAGATACTAAGTAAAGTCATTACAATAAAAAAAGCGCCTACTGCGGCGAGTATAGTTTTAAAAGTTCCGTCTTTCATTTAATAAGTTCCAGCCTATCCTCTTTCCTATACTTGTCTTTCTGATGTTTCGGATAGTGAGTCCCCGATTAATCCAATGACTCGCTGCCCAGGGTTTTCCTTATACTGAGGCTAATCTTTTTGTCACCTTCATTGACATTTAAGACTTCAACTTCAACTCTTGTTCCAATAACCATAGGCTCTTTTCCACTTCCTCCCCTTGTAAGTTCAGAAATATGAACTAAACCTTCCAGGCCGGTTTCCAATTCTACAAAGGCGCCAAAGTCTGCAATACTTGTAATAGTGCCTTCAGTAATCATTCCGGGGGTGTATCTGTCAGTAACTCCCTGCCAGGGATTAATATCCAGAAGTTTTGAACTCAGGGAGAACCTCTGGGCAGTTTTGTCAACATTTAGAACAATAGCTTCAATCTCGTCATCTTTAGAATAAATTTCAGACGGGTGTTTAATCTTTTTCCATGAAAGGTCTGATATATGAATAAGACCGTCAACTTGGTCATCAACGCCTATGAAGACGCCAAAGTCTGTAATATTTTTAACTACACCCTTTATTTTTGTTCCTGCCGGATATTTTTTCTCCAGCTCTTCCCAAGGATTAGCCTCAACCTGCTTGATACCCATGGAGATACGCCTGTTTGCAGCGTCTATATCCAGTATTTCTGCATTAACTTTCTCACCAACCTTGAGTTTTTGCGAAGGATGGCGAAGTTTTGTCCAGCTCATCTCTGAAATATGAATGAGACCCTCAAGGCCACTTTCAATTTCAACAAAAGCGCCGTAATCAGTTAGGTTAACAACCTCACCTGTAATCTTGGCACCAACAGGGTACTTTGTTTCAATACCTTCCCAAGGGTCAGGAGTTGTTTGTTTGAGACCTAAAAACACCTTGTTATCTTCTTTATTGTACTTTAAGATTTTTACATTAATCAAATCACCAACATTAACAATCTGGGTTGGATGGTTTATTTTACCCCAAGAGAGGTCAGTTAGATGTACCAATCCGTCAATGCCCCCTAGGTCTATAAAAGCCCCGTAGTCAGTAACATTTTTAACATAACCTTCGAGTGTTTGCCCTTCTTCAAGCTTCTCGAGAGTTTCTTTTTGAAGGGACTCTCTCTCTTTTTCCAGGATTGTACGCCTTGAAATAATTACATTATTTTTTCTTTTGTTATATTTTATTACCCGGTAATCGTTCGATTGTCCGACAAGGGCGTCGGTGTCTTTGACAGGTCTTAAGTCAACTTGTGAGTTAGGCAGAAATGCAGTTAAACCTTTTAGATTTACATGAAAACCGCCTTTTACCTTTTTTATTATTGTTCCGTGGATTAGTGTGTTGTTATCGTGGGAGTCAAGGATATCGTCCCATACTTTCATTTGCTCTGCCTTTTGTTTCGACAGAACTATATGACCATAGTCGTCTTCCCATTGTTCCAGAAGTAGTGTGACATCATCTCCAACATTAACAGTTAAAGACCCTCTGGCGTCAAGAAATTCGCGTTTGTCAATCTGACCTTCGCTTTTTTGACCTATATCTACTATTACCCAATCATTTGTAATTTGAACAATAGCGCCTTTTACAAGCTCTCCCTCGGCAATAGACTGTACGCTATTTTCAAATAGGGTTGCAAAATCAGTTTCCTGATCTTCATTTAGTGATTGGGGTTTCTCGTCAGTAGCCCTCATTTGATAAGCCCCCCTTATCTAACTAAAAACTTACGCCTGAATATGAAAATGAAAGCTAATTTCAGTTAGTAAGTGTAACAAATATAACACAAGGACATCAATAGTGCAAACTTTTAATTACTAGTATAGAAAAATTTAATTTCTTTAATTTAAAAATTAACTAGCTTTCCTGTCTGAAGAAAAGTTAGATATTTTTTCTACAACTTCCTGAATAATCCAGTCAGGCGTGCTGGCTCCCGCCGTTACACCAATTCTAACTTTATCAGCAAACCAGGCCGGTGATAATTCAGAGGCTATTTCAATGTGGTAGGTATGAGGCTGTATTTCTTTGCATATTTTGGTTAATTTATCAGTATTTGCACTGTTTCTGCCCCCTATTACAACCATACAATCAACTTTTTCAGCAACTTCTGCACTTTCTTTTTGCCTGACACTGGTTGCATCACATATAGTATTACATATCTTTACATCAGGTGATTTTGTAAGACAGAAACTTGCTACTTCCTGGAGAGTTTTTATTGGCAGTGTTGTTTGGGCAATTATTCCAATTTTTGCCTTATCAGTCAAATCTTTTAACTCATCAACCGATGCCACGACTATTGTTTGTTCATTACCATAACTAAGCACCCCTATCATCTCCGGGTGTTCCTTTTCTCCGACAATAATAGTGTAATAACCGTCTTTTACGAGGTCTTCAACTATTTCCTGTGAGCTTGTAACAAAAGGACAGGTTGCATCTACTACATTCAGCCCCTTTTCATTTGCTTCGCCCATTACTTCTTTAGGAACCCCGTGAGAGCGGATAATTACAGTACCGTTTTCTATCTCATCTAGGCTTGCTTTGACGTAAATATCCGACTCGTTCTCAAGTTTTTGTACCACTTGGGGATTATGAATGATTGGACCTAAGGTATTAATATTTCCATCTATGTTTTCTGCAGATTTGCTAGCCATTTTTATGGCTCTTTTAACTCCAAAACAAAATCCAGCAGAGTCTGCAACTATAATTTCCATTTTAAAATACTGCTCCTTACAGTTATATTATTTAATTTTACTTAAACATTATCGACTATTTTGATGATTTTTTCAACAACTTCTTCTACTTTCATTCCCCCTGTGTCAATTAGGTGGGCATCGGGAGCCTTTTTTAAAGGGGCTATATCCCTTTCTTCGTCTCTTTTATCTCTATCTTCTAATTCCTTCATCACAGACTCTAAAGTCTGAGTGCCGTCGGGATAATCCTTAAGCCTTCTTTTAGCCCTAACTTCATTTGAAGCACTAAGGAAAATTTTCACATCTGCATAGGGAAAGATTACAGTGCCTATATCCCTACCCTCCATAACAACACCTCCTCTTCCGCCAAGAGCTCTTTGTAAAGTTTTAGTAAATTCTCTTACGCCGGAGACTTGAGAAACGATAGAGGAAAGCTCACTTACTTCTTTAGAGCGAATTTCCTTACTCACATCAACATCATTTAGAAAAACTTTTTTACAATTATCGATGTTTTGGAATTCAATTTTTAAGGTCATACATAAATCTATTAGCTCATCGTCATTATTAAAGTCCACGCCACTTTGCTTTGCCGCCAATGCGACAGACCTGTACATAGCGCCTGTGTCAACGTAAAGAAGTTCCAACCTTTTTGCAACAAGGCCGCTAACTGTTGACTTGCCAACTCCCGATGGCCCGTCAATTGCAATTATGATTTTATCTATTGTTTTTTTTGACATATAGTTAAGTTGTTTTATAATGATAAAAGAAAAGCAGTTTATATTTAATATATTTGCAGGTGTTTACTGCTTACAAATATCTTCCAAGGAATTGTAAAAACCGGGAAACGACACATCCACACAGTCAGCGTCTTCAATAATAATACCTCCGCTCATCTGAAGCCCCGCCAAACTCATTGCCATGGCCACCCTGTGGTCGCCGTGACTATCTACCTTAGCTTCAGATTTTAAGGAGTCCCTAACGGGGGCCAAACCTTCAATAATAATTCCATCGGGAGTTTCCTCCACCGTAACACCAATTTCTTTCAGGCAATCTGCCATTACTTTAATTCTGTCGCTCTCTTTAACCCTAAGTTCCTGTGCGTCTTTAATCGTCGTAGTCCCTTCGGCAAAAGAGGCAGCCACGCAGATGGCAGGAAACTCATCAATTGCCCTAAGCAGCTCTTCTCCGCCAATTTCTATACCCTTAAGGCTCGAAGTTTTTACAGTTACATTACCTCGTTTTTCGCCGACAGAACCAATCTCTTCTATCTGTATTTCTGCTCCCATTCTTTTTAAAATATCAACTATACCGGTTCGGGTGGGATTAAGACCAACATTATTAATCTTAAGCTTAGAGTTAGCAGTAATCATAGCCCCGACCATAAGAAATGCAGCAGAAGAAATATCACCCGGTATATCTATTTTTGTACCAGTAAGTTTGTCAATTTTACTAACTGTAACCTTATTCCCATCTACTTCAATTGGCGCCCCAAAGAGCTCTAACATTATTTCTGTGTGGTCTCTGCTCTTCATAGACTCGGTGACAACTGTCTCACCTTCTGCAAAGAGGCCTGCAAAAAGTATTGCAGACTTAAGCTGGGCGCTGGGAATAGGCGTTTTAATATTTATGCCTTTTAGGTTTTTTGAACTTTCAACACCGTCTATAGCTGCGGGCAAGTTATTACCATTGTAACGGGCTGTTATCTTAGCGCCCATTT
>CBDUXU010000034.1:0-17675 GCA_965371285.1 uncultured bacterium
AATAAGTATTTTTTTTTCAAAGAGGTGCCGCGCACAATGATAAAAGAGAACTAAACCAATTTCGATTTTTTGATATTGATAGCATAACACTTGACATTTAGGGGTGCCTGTGGCCCAAAGAAACCTAAAACAATATCAAATATAATTATTTTAATAGCACTCGTCTGAAATGCATGTAACGCACACTTTGAACTTAAAACACTGATAATCTCGAACACCCGGGAAGCTTGAGAGTTTTTTAACTTCGCTTTAATTACAAAACATAGAGGTACGAAACAACCCATTAGAAGTGTCCCTCCGTTCGCCCCGTCGGCTCTCTACGGAACAGACGCCCCTTTATAAACTAATACAATTGTTCCCCCCCTTTAATCGGTAATGTCATTCCGCCCCCCCGTGGGGTGCGGCTAAAAAGGCAGGGCTTAAAAAAATACAGAGTGCAAGCTCCGTCTACTTCGGTCGCTTGCCTCTGCTTTGCCGTGGCGGGTCGTTCCTCACACGCCACTCCTAAAAACAAAATCAACAAACTTTCAAACAGCTCTGCCGCCCTCCGCTCGGCAGGCTCGCTTCGGTTGACTCGGAGTTTAGAGACATTGAGAAAAAACAAAACAAGACTCCTCGGGCTTGGCTTCGCTTTGCTTCGCCGGGTGTGCCTTGCTTGGTGTGTCACAGGTCGTGCGGTTTGCCGTGTCGGCTCCCGCACTTCCGTGCCGCCCTCGTCTATTGCTCGGGTCAAGGGGCGTTCGCCTGCTTCGGGGCGTTAGCCCCTCGCCGGGACGGCTCTCTTGCGCCTCCGCTTCTCTGCGGCACACCCCTTGATAGGTCTGTTAGGTGGGGGGACAGACCCCCTCGCAATAAAGACCAAACAAAAACAAAACAGCCTGCCTCTCTGGCAAGCCTCACGCCAACAAAGTTCCGTTGTCATTCGTCTTTGCAATTTCGCCAGGCCTAAAACTTTTAATGCCGTCCGTTCCTCTGTGAGGGACGGCATGTTTTTTTTTATTGGAAGTTAAATTATTCACTTCCTTTTTTGTTGGAAGTTAAATTTGAAAGGTTATTTTAAAAATGGATGGTGACGACTTAATTCGTAGTGTCGGAGATTTAAAATTAAGCGGCGTAACTTTAATCAAGCCTTGCGATTTTTGCGACCTGGGCAAGTGCCAACTTATTGACATGGGCTACGGCATTCAGTCGGGGCCTAAAAAGGGACGGTGCAAAACCGGGCTTCTTGGCGGCAAGGTTTGTCCCGGGTATGTGCCGCGCAAATCTTAATCTATACTTTCGGCCAGCGGGCCCGCTGAAACAGGACATATCTGTCTACTAAAAATAGCCGGCAAAAAATGATCTCTTTTAGTTTAGACAGATATGGATTTACCAGGCCCCAGGGAACCGGTTGATCTATCCAAATTTGGAATATAAAACTGGCGCCATTCTCCGGGGAATTCTATATATGATTTTTGCTGCAGGAGATTTACCTCGGGAAGGGTGTTAGAAATACCGCTCTCGCTTGCGAGGTTTCCCTCTAAGGTGTGTTTGTTCTTTTTTGAGAACCCTTGCTAGGGCTTCTTTGTAAAGCCTGTTTTTTCAAGGAAATCGTACCAGTCAATATTCAAAGGTTTGAATAGTTTTTTGCATGACAATAATGTTGGATTACTGCGGTCGTGTTCAAAGTTTGCAATATTCCCGAATGATAGACCTGACTTTGATGATAACTCTCTTAAAGTCATACCCGACTCTTTTCTCTTGTTCTTGAGGTAGGTACTTATTTTCATAGACATACTATACAATAGTGACTTTACTATTGACAAGGTTTTATTTTGCTGATAGTGTTCTCATATAAGAACAAAAAGGAAGGGGTATTTATGAATTTTAAACCGAACACAATAATCAAAGCACGGAACAAAAAGAAATGGAGTCAGCAGGAACTTGCTAATCGAGCCGGTATTAGTATTGGTGGGCTTATTAATGTTGAGCTGGGCAAGAGAGAACCTAAGGTAGGAACTCTCGCGGCCATCGCCGAAGCACTGGGAAAAACACCTAACTATTTTTTTGCCTAAATTGTTCTTAAATAAGAACAATTAACTAGACCTATCGCCTGTTTTTATGTATGGTTTGTTTGTAGTGTTGTAGCGTTGATGTGAGGTTGGCGCGCATTATAAGCCTGATACATTTAGCCCCGAGGTGAGACTTTGATAGGTCACTCCCCCGGGGTTTTTTGTTTTTAAAGGAAGAGAGGAAGTTATGCTCAGTCTTAAACCACAAAATGTAAGTCCATCTTGTTGGTACTACGAAGAAAAAAAAGGCATCAATGTTGTTTATGAAATAAGAGATAAAAACGGAAATTATATTAGGACCGACCAATTTATTATACCTTGGTCAAAAATATTCAAAAGTGTAGAACGAAAAAAAAGTGAGTCTACAACTTAATGCCTGACCTTAAACACGGATACTCGAGAGTCGCTAACCTGCTGCTTGAAGCATTTAGTAAAATCAATCTAAGTGCCTACGAGAGTAGAGTTGTTTTTATGATCATCCGTAATACCTACGGATGGCAAAGGTACGATATGCAAACAAACTATAAAGACCTTGCTAACCTATCCGGTATAGAGCGGCGCAACTTGAAGCGGACAATTTTAAAACTATACAAACGAAACATCCTTAAATTTCGACCAGCAGGGAAAGGTTTCTTTGTGGGCATACAGGGTGATGTTGCTCTTTGGGACATTGAAAAGATTGTGGATAACTTTAAAACGGCCTGAAATTTTGGAGGCAAAAGGGGTCTGTATAGACACATAAAAGGGGTCTGTATAGACCCCTTAGGGGGTCTGAATAGACACACCCCTTTCTTATTAAAAACAAGGGTTTAAGTTGCCTTCAACTTTTCCCTAAAGAAATACTTAAAGATAATATTATAGGGAACCCCTAAATTTAAAAAAGTGTATAACTCATTAAAAAATAAAATTAAGGAGCAAGTAAGTACATGATAACAGACTCAGACAAGGGCTCGGAACTGTGCCTAGACTTAGAAGAAATATTTATCCGAATTAAGTTTAGTCACTGTAAGGATAAAAGCGTTTTTAACAATGTAAGTTTTGAGGGTGATTGCTTTCTTGTTTTTATTGGTGATACTGATGGTTTGGAAATTCATAAAGAACTATTAATAAATGAACTTGCCGAAAGGCTCGAAAGGATAGGGTATAAAAAATGAAGTGTCCAAGATGTAAAAAAAATATGCAAGTCTCAAAAACTCACGGAGGCAAAGACCCGGGTCGAGGGTGGTACCGTGAAAATATTGACGAGTTTAAAAACATGGTTGTCCGTGACAGGCGTTGTAACAAGTGCGGCAACTCACACCGGACTATCGAAATTTTTAAATCAGATTACATTGATGTAAAAAGAAAGCACGCCAATAAAATCGGAATAGTCGAAAGCGAACTGGAGGACAGAGAAGAGCAGTTAAGTAAACTTATCTCGGCAATCAATATTGTCAAAGCGGCAACGGCTCCGGGAGGCAAAAAATGATTTGTCCATTATGCAAAAAACCAATGCACCAACCAAAGATTAAATTTAACGAGGAGGTACAGAAAAAAGTCTGCACCGGTTGCCAAAAATTATACAACAAGGAAAATGAGAAATTTCCAAGCAGTCGGATTAATAAAAACAGGGAGAAGTTTTTAAAATGAATTACATGACCCCAAAAGATGTGGCAGTTAAATTGTCCATCGGTAAGTCTACTGTTTATGAGTGGTTCTACTCGGGCAAAATAAAAGGCGGCTTTAAAATCAACGGAGCCTTGAGATTTGACCCTGCCGAATTTAATCGCTGGATAAAAGAGTTGCAATCTAAACCTACACAGTAGTAATGTTATTATTGTGTAGGTATAGAGCCTTTGAAAGGAGGTAGCACTTGGGTTTATACCGAAGAAAAAACAGTCCCTATTGGTGGGCTAACTACAGAATGGATGGGAAAAAGTTATACCTCTCCACTAAAACCAAAAAGCGTAAACTTGCTGAAAGGATTTACGCTTCATGGATTACCCAGATTAACGAGGGTAAGTGGTTAGGTAAAAAACCGTCTTATACATTCGGCGAGTTGTGCGATAGATACGAAAACGAAAAACTGCACAAACTCAAAGACACAGTTAGGGCGAAAGGTATTATTAAACATCTTAAAAATTACTTCGGCACTGAAACACTGCTGCAAGAAATTGAAAACAGAGTCCATGGCTACGAACAATATCGGGCGAACATTTGCCCTGGTACCTTTGTCCGTGAAATGGGAGTGTTGAAAAGGATGTTTAATATTGCGCGAAAGAACTGGAAGTGGATACAAGTCAATCCGGTTGATTTTGTTGACATGCCGACTGTTGACGATGCAAGGATAAGGTACCTTGTTGGAGACGAAGCCTTTGAGCTTCAAAGAAACGCTCCGGCGTGGCTCTGGGAGATTTGCTCCTTTGCGCGGCAGACAGGACTTAGGCGTAGCAACATAGTTTCACTGGAGGAAACTAACATCAACTTCCGCAATGAAACACTAACAGTCGAAAGTGTTAAGACAGGTAAGATGTTAACACTGCCACTGACCCAAACGGCTCTAAGAATATTAGACCGCAGGATGAAGCTCAGACCTATCAACTCTAAGTATGTTTTTACAGACGAGGGGGGACGGCCCCATTCTCCGGCGAAGATAACAACTGCTTTTGGTCGCCTGGTTAAAAAAGCAAAAGTTAAGGACCTAAGGTTCCATGACCTGAGGCATGACTTTGCTTCTAACTTGGCGCAAGCAGGTGTTGACCTTAATAGGATTAGAGAGCTGCTCGGGCAGATGGACTTACGCATGACTCAGAGATATGCGCACCTTAAAGTTGAACACTTGAGAGATGATGTAAGGAAGTTAGACGAGAAACGGTTACACAATGGTTACACTACAACTGTGAAGGTTAAAGAGGAAGCGGTTTAACCCTTTAAACTGCTGGCAGTCCCAAGGGGAGTCGAACCCCTGTTTTCGCCGTGAGAGGGCGACGTCCTAGGCCACTAGACGATGGGACCAAATGATTCCAAGAAAGTTATTTTATCTATAACTGTAAAAAAGTCAATCCTTTTGATGTCTAGTTCTAATAAAACCTAGTAAATACGCATATATCCTTGACAAAGAGTCTGATTTTCTGTTAGATTTAAGGGACTTACATCATTGAAACTGAATTTCATTAAGCTTTTTCGATATCAATTATTAAAAACCTGCAAACCAAAATTTAGGAGTATATCTAATATATGGCTGAGAAAATCTTCAAAAAAGTTGCTTTATCATTAACTAAAAAACTTTCCTTTAAAATCCTTGCCATTGTCATTAGTGTTACTTTTATAAGTTATGCGGTATTTATCTCACTTGTCCTTAGCCAAGAAAAAACCAAATTATTAAAAGAAAAAGAAATTGCATCTCATATGCTCTCAGAGCCTATTCTTAAAACCATTTACAAGGATATGCTAGATGAGAGAGCTGACATGGTGCGTCATTTAGTTGAAGACATGAACGAAATGACCAATGTGGAAAGCGTACAGATTATAAGATCTAACGGGACTGAGGCTGCATTTCAGGACTGGAAGACCCTAAGGGCAGTTGAAGCAGAGTTTGGAGAACTCCTGCCCGAGTGGGTAGCAGACCATAAGGATGAACCTGTAAACATTGCTGTAGGTGTTGATAATCCTCAGTACAAGGAGGCAATTGCCTACTTTGAATCATTAAGGAAAGAAGGAATTAAGGAGATAGGTATAGGCAAGGGTTATGAAGAAGAAAGGAACGGAGGCAAGTTTTTCACTTATGTAATGCCTATAAACAAGAGAGCCAAGTGTAAGGCCTGTCATATTGGGAAAGGTTCGCGGGGAACCTTAATGATAACAACTTCCCTAAATGAAATGTATGCAGGCATTGAAGAAAGCCGTGTTAAATGGTTTGGTATCGGCATAATGTCCATAGTTATTGTCTCTGTAATGCTTTTTTTCCTTGTTCGAGAATTTATTACAAAACCGGTTATTATGACTTCTAATATGCTTAGGGAGATTTCCGAAGGCAGGGGGGATCTTACAAAACAGATTACATCTTCCTCAGATGATGAAGTAGGTATGATGGCAGGTTACTTTAATACCTTTGTTAGTGGTATGAGAGAAATGCTTAAGGGTTTTATAGATACTGCCCAGGAGATTGGAGCATCATCTAGCGAGATTAAGAGAGCTACAGGAGAGATTAAAGCTTCTGCTCATGCTCAGCTTCAGGCAATTGAAACCACCACCCTCAGTATTATGGAAAGCGACTCTAACATAAAAGATGTTGCAAACAATGCTCATGAGATTTACAAAGCGGCTGAGGGTGCTTCAGCTTCTGCCTTGGAGATGACTGCCACAGTTTCTGAGGTTGCAGAGAGTGTACAGAAACTTTCTATTGCAACAGGAGACACTGCTTCTGCGGTAAGTGAAATTGCAGCATCATTAAAACAGGTTGCTTCTTATGTGGATAAACTTCTCGAAGAGACGGAATCGGTTGGTTCTACTGCTACAGAGGTTGATTCAACCATTAAAGAAGTTGCAGAGCACTCTGTTCACCAGGCTTTCCTTGCAGAGAGAGTTAAAGAAGATGCTTCTACAATCGGTCTTTCTGCAGTTAACAAAACCAAAGAGGGTATAGAAAAGATTAAAGAAGAAGTTCAGGTTGCCTCCGAGGTGGTAGGCAAGCTTGGACAGCGCTCTACTGAAATCGGGAAAATTATCGGTGTTATTAACGAAGTTGCAGATACGACAAACCTTCTGGCACTGAATGCAACTATTCTGGCGGCTCAGGCAGGCGAACATGGAAAAGGTTTTGCTGTTGTTGCAAACGAGGTTAAGGAACTTGCCGACAGAACCACTACATCTACGCAGGAAATCGGCTCTCTCATAACTCTCGTGCAAGACGAGGTTAAGGTCGCAGTAGAGGCAATGGATAGAATTATTAACAGGGTTGATGAAGGTACTGCCTTATCCGGCGAGGCAAGCAGCGCTCTTACAAAGATTATACAAAGTGCAGAGAACTCCGTTGATATGGCAAAGAAAGTTGAGAGGGCAACAGAAGAGCAGTCTAAAGGCATGGGGCTTGTTGCTGAAACACTGCACCGCGTTACTTCAATGGTTGAGGAGATTAAAAAAGCAACTGACGAGCAGTCTCGCGCGGCAATAGGCATTTCGGAATCTACTGAAAAGGTAAAAGACATTACTCTCCATGTAGAACAGTCCAGTATAGAACAGGCAAAAGAAATAAAACATATTTCCGAAGTCATAACTGATGTTGCAGAGAAAATGGAGTCTATTACAAGGGCTACATCTGAGCAGAAAGCATCTTCGGAGAAGATTGTTTCTGCAATTGAAACAATTCAAGAAGAGACAAGGGAGAATATAAAGGTTTCTAAAAATCTGGAAATCTCAGTGGATAACTTAACAGAGCAGGGTGAGTCCTTAAAGAAAGTAACTGACAGCTTTAAGGTTTAATTTTATAACATTAAAATATTAATGGGGGGAAGGGTTATGAATAAAAAATTTATTTATATAACTTTAGTTTTAAGTTTTACTCTCTTCGCAGCGAATGCCAACGCAGAGCCTAATTGGAGTTCAGTTCCTAAAAAAGAAATAACCATGTTCTACCCCGGCGTTGCAAGCTGGGAATTCCTAATTAGCAAGGACCACAGTTTGGGTGCCAGAAACATTAAAAAAGGCAAAAAAAGCTGTGTGAGGTGCCATGTTAGTGATAGCGGTGAGTACGACATAATGACAAATGATATCGCTACAGGCAAATACAATATGAAAAAATCTCAGAAACCTTTCGAACCTGACCCTCTGCCTGACAAAATCGGTTTTTTCTCTTCCAAGGTCCAGACAGCCTACGATGATGAACATTTATATATAAGAGTGGAATGGAACTCAGTTGGGGCAGGGTGGCTAGACAAAGGTCTTGCAGAAAAAGGCCTGGGCGACAGGGTAGCCTTGCAGATTAACAAAGACAATAAGTATTTCAAGAAGTACGGATGTATGGTTTCGTGCCATACATACCTGGAGACAATGCCTGACAGCCCTGCGGCGGATGAGGTCAGGAAACATCCTTATTATGCAAAGAAGAAAAGAGACAAGCTCAGGTTATATACTATTTATTCAAGAACAGATGGCGGCGGATGGGCTGACATTAAACCGGAGAGTGAATTAAAAGCTCTCATTAAAGAGGGAGGGCTCATTGACCTTTGGGAAGGTGAAATAGAGGGGGAAAGTGTTCATTCTGAAGACGGGTGGATACTTGAAGACAGGGACAAGGACAAAAACGATATCACTGTATCGGGGGGATTTAAAGACGGTACCTATTCAGTTGTTTTTAAGAGAAAACTTGATACAGGAGATAGCCGTGATGTAGCCCTTAAAGAAGGCGATGAGTTTTCCCTAGCAGTCGCCATACATGACAATAAGGCAAAGAAAAGACAACATTATATTTCCTTTCCCTTCACCATAGGGATAGGCACATCGGGAGATATCAGGGCCAGTAAGGTGAAATAAAAAAAGTTTTGTTATTTGTGTTAAGTTAATTTTATACAAAACCTCTCTAGTATTTTAGAGAGGTGCATCATGAATCATCAATAAACCCTCTCTGTATTTTAGAGAGGTTCATCACTGAAATTCAAAAAGGGAAATTCAAAAAAGAAAAGTAAAAAAACTAAAAGGGGGGGTAGTTTATGAAAAAAACTATCGCAATACTAAGTATTGTAGCATTTACAGCAGTAATATTTGTAATATCATTGCCTTCGAAGTCTGAGGCAATGCCGGTGTTTGCAAGACAGATTGCAAAGAATTGTACTTATTGCCACACTGCATTTCCAAAACTCAACGAGACAGGAAGAATATTTAGGTCAAACGGTTACCGTTTCCCTGAAGATGCAGGAGAAGGGGTTTGGAAAGATGTTAAGAGCTGGACAACGGTACCTTTTTCCGCAGAGGTTGAAGTTGAGGCGGCATATAACAGCATTACCACCATTAATTCTACCGGAACGGTAAGAGAAAAAGAGACAGACCTTATAATAGAAGAAGTTGAAATACTTACCGCTGCGTCAATGGGCCCTAACGGTGAAGTTTCGGTCCACGGCGTCGTAGCTGTTGTGCCTGACGGCAAGGGAGGCAATGAAGTAGAGAAACACGGCTGGATTCAGCTAAACGACCTTGTCGGTGAAACAGGGGCAGGTCTTGTTAACTTTAAGGTAGGAGGATGGGCTTATACTCTGCCCTTTCTTGGCCCTGACCAGCAGGTAATTCATAACTCTTACTTTGCCGATGATGCTCTAGAGATATTCGGAGGCCACGGTGCAACAGCAGCCGAGCTTAACGGTTCTATAGTAGCCGAAGAGGACAGCTCTTCGCCTACCATAAGGTACTCTCTTGGTATCTCAAAGGAACATATGCATGTTATGGGTACAGATATGATGACTATGCTTGAAGCAGATAGTGACCCAATGAGAGGTTACTATGGTACATTGGCTTTTACATTCCAAGAGAAGATTAATGTTGGTTTTATTTACCGCCATACAGAAGAAGCCTATGAGTATGAACTTAATACTTCAGCAAAACGCGTTGATAATGAAAAACTAGGCGCTGCTGTGGAAGTTGGGTTCAAAAAAGGCAGTTTTGCACTGGCTTATTTTAAGGCAGACGGCAAGAATCATACAGACTCCCTTGGCGTTGTGACGGCCGAGCCTGATTTGAATAATATTATGGCAGAAGTGTTTTTCTTTCCTACAAAAAAACTTATATTAGGCGCAAGGTACGATATTTTAGAAGATACTTTAGCACAGGGGCTTCTACCTGATGATACTAGGAATGGTAAGCCCGGTTCTGCCGATGATGCTGAATATCTAACTGTTACAGCGAGATATAACATAATCCCAAATGTCTATGCTCAGTTTGAGTGGAGAGATTTCGAGGATAATGATGCTATATTAGGCGGAGAGAATGAAGCCGAAAAGGGCAGGCTCTTTTTAGTAGCTCTTTACTAGTCTTTAGCAGCATGAAATAAGAAGAAATACAAAAAAACTGCCGTAAAATAGACTTTTACGGCAGTTTTTTGTTTTTGACCTGCTATATGAATTAAATATGGCAAATAGGGAGTTTTTAAAGATAAAATACTTGCTTCCAAAAGTGTAATATTTTATAATGAAATCACTAGTTTGTAGATTTTGAGCAGGCAGAGCGTAACTCTTTGCTCAGTCAACTTTTGATATATTATCTTGCTACTGCTATATAAAATAGCAAATTAAGGAAAGTAAAAGACAAAATGAGATTAGCTGGAAATTTAAAAGATTTAGGTTTAGCAGAAATATTACAAATCATTAGTTTTAGCCGCAAATCGGGCGTGCTTTGGTTAAACGGCAAACAGTCCTCCGGTAACATTGTACTTAAAGACGGAAAGGTTATCAGGGCGATTTCTACTGCCATTGCAAAACCCTTTGTTGACCTTTTAGTGGATAACGGTTCTCTGCACCAGGAGACCCTTGATAAGGCAAAGGCAACTCAAGCATCTGAAGGTTACAGTAGAAGCCTTTGTGATATTTTAATTCAAGATGAAGAGATGGACGAGGCTCTTTTGGAGAGTCTTGCCAAAAAGCTCATGGAGAAGATTGTTGAGGCTTTTTTCTTTTGGAAAAGCGGAAACTTTGTATTTGAACTTTCTGACTTTGAAGAAACTCCCGAACTTTTAAAAGACGACTTCCTACAGTACACTCTTACTTATGGTATGAATTCCCAGTTCCTTGCAATGGAGGGTACCAGGCTTCAAGACGAGAATCCTCACGCCCTTACCCCTGAGACCATCGGGCTTCCGATAGATACAACTGCGGAGCAGGATTTGGCCGATTCTATCGAACCGATTTTAGAAGAGCCGACAGAGGGAACTCCCGAGGAGCAGTTCATTGATTCGGAAAATGTAGTTGACACCACCCATGATGTTGAAGATGGTCTTACGCCCCAAAAGAAACGAGAAGTCAGCGAATTTGATTTAATGACTCAGGAGATTGTTAAGGAGTTTGAAAGCGATGAGATGTTCCAGCTTGCCGGCCCTGCCGGAGTGGAAGCCGGGGCAGTAATAGAAGAGAGTAAGGGGCTTAGGCTCCTAAGAGAGATGTTAGATGAGTTAAACAAACCTCTTACTATGAGTGAGATACAGCTTCTTATTTTAAGGTTTTGCAGCGAGGTGCTAAACAGGGCTGTAATTTTTGTCCAGAAAAAAGGTAACATCGTCGGTCTTGGCCAGTACGGGATTGAGTTAGACGGAGCTGTGTCTGATAAGGTAGTTAGAAAGATGAGCATTCCTGCCAGAGAAAAATCTATTCTACAGGAAGCTGCAATTCATAAAGATAAGATTGTCTCAACCCTTACTACAGGTCAGTGGGATAGATATATTGCAGACCAGCTTGGAGGCAAGGCTCCCAAAGACTCATTCGTTTGCCCCGTATTAGTTGGAGGTAAGGTTGCACTTCTGCTTTACGGAGATAACCTTACTGATGATGAGGTTATAGGCGACACTTCCAGTCTGGAGATTTTTCTTGCTCAAACAAGTATTGTTCTTGAGCGAATATTCTTAGAAAGAAGTCAGAAAAATTAAAAAAGTTTTATTTTGGAGGTCTCTTGCAGAAGATATTAATAGTTGAAGATTCTCCTACCATTAGGTCGATGATTATTTCCACCTTAGACCCTATGGGCGACTTTCAGTTTATTGAAAGTGAGAGCGGTTTTGAGGCGCTCAAAGTCCTTCCTAGAGAAACATTCGATCTGATAATTACCGATATTAATATGCCCGATATAAACGGGTTAGAGCTTGTAAGTTTTATAAAAAAGAATGAGGCTTATAAAACTATCCCTCTTATTATAGTAAGCACTGAGGGGAGCGACTACGATGTTAAAAAGGGTTTGGACCTTGGGGCTGATGCTTATATTAAAAAACCATTTGACCCAAGCGATCTGCAGAAAAATGTTCTTAAGTTTATTAAAGGTTAATGGATTGGTAGGTTTTATATGTCTAAAAAAGATGACAAAAATAAAGACTTAACTTTTGACAAAACCGCTCTTAAAGAGTTCCTTGTTGAAGCGGAAGAAATTGTTGAAACCCTTAATAAAGAACTTATTACCCTTGAAGATAAAGGCAGTTTTGACCCTACCATTTTAAATTCAATATTTCGCAGTGCCCATACCTTAAAAGGACTTTCCGGAATGTTTGGTTATGAACCTATGGTTCATGTAAGCCACCACATGGAAGAGCTTCTTGATATGTTAAGGCTAGGAAAGATTGAACTATCCACTGAAGTAGTGGACACTTTGCTCGAGTCAATGTCTGTTATAAGTTTGCTGCTTGAGGCAAAGGCAGGCGGGGGCGGAGGTGAGAGTTTTGACACCACTCCTATTGCAAATAAACTTGAGTCAGTTATGAAAGGCGGTTCAGGCGGCAGTGGTGATAGTAATGTTTTAGATGGCATTGATGCTGACATACTGAGCGTACTTACTGAGTATGAAGAGTTTCGCCTTGTTACAAATATAAAAGACGGAAAGAATATTCTTAAGGCACAGTCAGTTTTTGAAATTGTTTCTTTTGACCAGGGTTTGGAAGAGATAACCGCTCAGCTAAAAAGCAGGGGCGAGATAATAACAACCTTGCCTTCTCCCGGTTCTACCCCAGGGGAGACTATTACTTTTGACTTAGTAACTGCCACAGACTTAACCTCTAAGGATTTGGAGGAGTTCTTAAATAGTGACAACACAAAGGTTTCTGTCATTAAAGTTGGTTCCGGGAAGGCAGTAGTAAAAAGCGAAACCCCTCTCGCCGTAACTACGGAGGGGGATCAGATATCTCAAGGGGCAGGTGTTATAGAGGATAGTTTGAAAAGCATCAGTAAAACTGTTCGAGTGGATATAACAGTTTTGGATAAACTCATGGACATTGCAGGAGAGTTGGGGCTCCTTAAAAGCCACTTCTCCGGTAATGTAGAAAAACTTAGGTCTCTGGATTACGAATTATATACGGATTACAAAAAAATCAACAAGGGTTTTGACAGGTATGTAGCTGAACTTCAGCAGGAGATATTAGAAGCAAGGCTCGTACCTCTTACTCAAATATTCGATAAAACAACAAGAGTGGTACGCAAGGTAGGACGGGATCTGGGTAAGGAAGTGTCGCTTGTTGTCAGCGGCGCAGAAACAAAATTAGATAAAATTATTATAGAGGATTTAGCAGGCCCTGTAATGCATATAGTCAGGAACTCTGTTGACCATGGCATAGAGGTGCCAGAAGATAGAGCGGCGGCCGGTAAGTCAAAGAAGGGTACGATATCTATTAATGCTTTTCAAAGGGGCAATCATGTTGTTATAGAAATTGAAGATGACGGCAAAGGAATGGATAAAGATGCCATATTAAAAAAGGCAATTGAAAAGGGTTTGACCACAGAACTAAATAGTTTGTCCTTAACTGAAGAGCAAATATTTAATTTTATGTTTGCAGCAGGCTTTTCTACAAGCGAGTTAGTAACTGAAATATCCGGCAGGGGCGTAGGTATGGATGTAGTCAAACAAAACATTAGCGATATGAGCGGCATGGTTGAGGTTAGTTCTGTTTTCGGCAGGGGTTCAAAGGTAACTCTTATTATCCCTATGACTCTTGCAATAATTCAAGCTCTTATAGTAGAGACAGGGGGAAGAAAATTTGCCATACCTCTTAACGGTATCTTGGAAAATTTTCTTTTAAAAGACGAGCAAATTGAAACCATTGAGAATAGGGAGTTTGTTCATTTAAGAGATTCTACTATTCCAATTGTCAGGTTAGATAATTTTCTTCAAATACCCTCTTTCATGTCAGGAAACCATTATGTCGTGGTTGTCGGTCTTGCAGAGAAGAGGTTGGGTTTAGTTGTTGACGGTCTTAGGGGACAGCAGGATATTGTTATGAAGTCTATAGGTAAGAGGCTTAAATCTTTAAAAATTGTTGCAGGAGCTACGGACTACCAGCAGGAGACTATACTGGTACTTGATGTGGCAGGGATAATAGAAGAGTGTATGACCGGAGCCGCGGGGGCGGAGACCATGTTAGGAGGCACCTTGTAATGTATAAAGCTTTTTATGGTTTAGCTGTTAAGCCCTTTAGCAAGACCCCTGACCCGGATTTTGTTTACATGAGCCCCCAGCATAAGGAAGCACTTGCTCGCCTGACCTATGGTGTTGAAGAGAGAGAAATTGTAGTGCTGACAGGTGAGGTTGGTTGCGGCAAAACAACACTATCGAGGTGTTTAATGGACACACTCGGTAGCGAGTTTGACCTCATTACAATAGTAGCGCCGCTTTTCAAGCCAGGTGAACTTTTAAGGCTTTTAGCAAAAAAACTAGGGGTTTTGGAGCCTTCTGAATATGCAACGGAGCTTATGGACCAATGCGGAGAGGCACTTTTTACGGCTTACCAGGCAGGAAGGGTTCCTGTTTTAATAATAGACGAAGCTCAGCTTATTCCCGGCAAGGAAAGTATGGACGAACTACGCCTCTTAAGCAACTTGCAGTTAGATGAAGTTAATTTGTTTTCCATGGTGCTTTTAGGCCAGCCGGAGCTCAGGGCCAGGCTTATGTCAGGTTATTTTGAACCTTTTCGCCAGCGTATAGGTATGCAGTACCACCTAAACCCCTTGGAGTATGACGATGTTAGCAGGTATATAAGTTTTCGTTTGGAAAGAGCGGGAAGGATAGAACCTCTCTTTACAGAGTCGGCAGTGGAAGAGATTTATAGGTTCTCCGGCGGCATTCCCAGAAAAATTAACAATATCGTCACCAATGCATTAATTGAAGGTTATGGTTTGGGAGCTGAAACAATAGACTCGGGTATTATTATTGATGTAGCAAAGGATTTTGGTCTTATAGGATGGAACCAATAGGTAATTAATATGGATATTGCAGAAATTAGAAAAAAAGCTAAGTTACTTAAAGATAAACTTCGCGGCATGGAGGAGTCTATTAAGTCAGACACTTTAGCCGGGAGGAAGGCTCTTGAAGATAGTGGTTTTGCGGCCGAGGAGGGTGCTATTGGAGCTGCTAAAGATGGTGTGCCTATTGAAACAACTCCCGCGGCTCAAAAGGAAAGTAACTTTAAGATGGCAGAAGCTCTTGAGATGACTGATAGAGATGATAGGGGTGATGGCGGCGAGCCTTTAGGTGGTTTGTCTGAGGCAAGGAATAAGGAGGAAGCCCCTGCCGCTAAGGAATCTTCGAGGGAAGTGGACGCCAAACCGGAGGTTTCGCCAGATGGTGAAATAGATGGTGAGAGCTGCAAGCTGCTCACTGATGAAGAGGCTGCGGAGTTTGAGGCACTGGCAGAGAAGGTTAAAGAAGAGGAAGCTCTTGAGGCCGAGCAGGAGAAGTCAGGTCCAGCTCAGAATAAAACTAAAGCCGGGGTTAGCCAAAGCACGAGACTTACCAATAAACTTCTAGAGGAGAGTCTTAAAGCTGAGATTAAACTGGAGAGTGGTGATAGCAGCTCTGTTATGCCGGACCTTTTGGATATTGGCGATATAGATAACCTTGGAGTATCTGACGACGAAGAAGCTGACCTGTCTGTGTTTGAAGGTTCAGACAGTAAGGTGGAAGATGGGGAGAAAGAAGTAAAGAAAACAGCCGAAACTTCCGATGTTATAAAAGATAGTACCGCACAAGAAGATGATGAAGATACAGACGAAGATAGAATAGAATGGGGCATGGAAGAAGAGCTTGATGAAGTAATAGATTTTGAAATAGAGGCTTTAATTTTCACCCTTGGCAGTGAAAAATACGCCATGGATATACAGATATTAAGTGAGGTGATAGTTTCTACCGACCTTATCGATGTTCCGAGAGCGCCACGGGGTACAGAGGGACTCCTCTCTCTTAGAGGGCAGATTATACCGGTAATGGATTTAATGGAGAGGCTGGGTTTAGAGGGAGAACCTAAAAAAAGTAGAATCTTAATCTTAAAGGACGATGAATTCTTCTTGGGTTTTTATGTGGATTCTGTAGATGATGTTATTGGTTTTACAGCTGATGAATTAGAGCCTTCGCCAACTGTAACATCCATAGACTCATCACTTATAGAGTCTTTAGGGCGCCACGAAGGCAAACCTTATATAATACTTAATATGAATACTATATTGGAAAAGATATGAGCGAAGAAAGTACAGTAAAATTAGCTTGTTTTGTTATTGGCGGAGTTTTGTATGGCGCTGACATTATGAAGATAAAAGAAATCATAAGGCCTTTGAAGGTTAGCCCTGTGCACAATGCGCCAAATTTTGTAGAAGGTATTATTAAACTTAGAGGTTTGGCAGTAACAATAATAGATATGAGAGTTAAGTTTGGACTTTCAAAAGCAGATGACAGTGATAGTACCAGAGTCATAATTTTTAAAGTAAAGAAAAGGCCAATCGGGATTAAAGTGGACAGCACACTTAAGGTGCTTGATGTCGATAAAGAAAATTTTAAGCCGCCTCCTGAAATAGAAGATATAACAGGTAACCGTTATATTGAAGCGGTAGTATGGGATGGTGAAGAGAGTATATTAGTTTTAGATTTAGACAAGGCTCTGTCTATGAAAGAGATAGTTGGAGCTTAGAAATTAAAAACACAACTGTAGGAGGATTATCGTGAGTGAGATTGAAGATATGAGTTTAGAAGGCAAAACTGCATTGGTTGCAGTTGAAGAAGTAGATGCCTGTGAGTACATGCAAAAAATTGTACAAGATGGAGGCTTAAGTGTCATTACAGCTAATGACGGGCAGGTTGCCTTAGACTTAATTAAATCCAGGAAACCAAATGTAGCTATTCTTGATGTGGGACTCCCTACTGTTTTTGGTTTTGACATTTGTTCAATGTTAAAAACAGATGAAGAATTTAAAGATGTTAAAATTATTCTTATGGCATCGGTTTATGACTCTGCTGCCTACAAGAGGGGACCTTCTTCTTTGTACGGAGCTGATGACTATATAGAAAGACATCATGTTAAAAGTGACCTTGTTGATAAAGTAAGGTCAGTGCTTTCAGGAGAGAAGTATATAAATGAAAAGAAAGAAAAAGAAGAGTTTGTACCTTACTCTGACCAGTCAGATTCTGATGACGGCGCAGGTACTGTTTCTTTAAGCAGTGATGATGGCGGCGGCGGATTGCCTCCTCTGGGGGCCTCTGCCGGTTCTGCCCCTACTGACGAAGAGGCTTTGCCAAGTAGTGATTCTTTAAGCAGTGATACCGGCAGTGGCGGCGGATTGCCGCCTTTAGGTACTTCCCTTGAGGATACTGGTGGTGGTTCACCACTGAGTGTAGGGGGAGGGGAAGGCGAAACTTCTGACAGTGATGACCTCTCAGAAGAGGTAGAAGCCTCCGTCCCTGTGGATACAGGTTTAGAACTTGGCGGCAGCGCCGGTGGTGATGAGAGTCATTTCTCTGAAGAAACAGAAAAGACTGAAACTGCCGAAACGGGGCTTGAATTAGGCGGTTCATCTACAGAAGGTGAGGGTCTATCAGAAGGGGTGGAAGAGGTAGAACAGGGGGTTGCAGCTTCAATACCCCCATTAGAGACGCCTCCAATAGAGACTCCAACTCCCGAGCCTCCTGCCCCTGCGGTAAGTGAAAAAC
>CBDUXU010000035.1:0-17499 GCA_965371285.1 uncultured bacterium
AAAAAACTGTGCATCATAGTTCCAAGCAGGTTTTTCTTTCTTGCCATACCGCCATAAAAGAATGCCAGACCGGGGGTCATAAGCATTACCAATGCGGCACACAGCAATATAAACGCCGTATCACCTGTGTCAATTGCGTCTGCTGCAAGAGCATCAGTTGCTAGAGTTAAAAATCCAAAAACTGAAACAAATGCTGTTAAAATTAACTTCTTCATCTTTCTTTCCTCCTTATGTATTTTTTTAATTTAACTACACATTTTGAATTTTTAATTTTTCCCAAAAGATATATCACCTATCTCCCTGAAAATTTTAAAAATCATTAAAAGCGCAAACAAAAAAGCGCCACCTCGGAATAAATAAAAATTATATTTTACTCCGTAGCGGCGCCTTTGCCGATACTGCTGATTAATTAAGACACACCATTGTATCTTTTTTTAAAACTTATAAGTAATAACCACTCTCGCCGTGCTGTGAGTAATCAAGACCTTCTACTTCTTCTTCATGAGTTACTCTAAGCCCTACTACCATATCAACGATTTTGAGTATTAAATAAGTACCTACTGCGGAAATCAAGATGGTAGCTCCTACTCCTATAATTTGGCTTACCAATTGAGCCGGGTTTCCCCCAAAAAGTCCTGTAGCTCCCAGTGATGCAAAAAGTCCAATTGAAATAGTTCCCCAAATTCCGCTTATTCCGTGTATGCCAAAAACATCAAGTGTGTCATCATAACCAAGTTTTTGCTTTAGTACCATTACAGCGTAATAACAAATAACTCCGCCGACAAATCCAATGATTAGTGCGACACTTACTGTAACAAACCCCGATGCCGGTGTGATGGACCCTAACCCTGCTACTGCTCCGGAAACTGCCCCCAGCACTGTTGCCTTACCCCGTTGAAACCACTCAATAAATATCCAGGTTAAGGCTCCCATTGCTGCCGAGGTGTTTGTTGTTACAAAAGCCATTACTGCCGTGCCATTTGCCTCTAAGGCGCTTCCGGCATTAAAACCAAACCAGCCAAACCACAAAATACCCATTCCAATGACCGTCAAACCCAAACTGTGGGGGGGCATATGTTCTTTGGGAAAACCCTTTCTGCCTCCTATCACAATTGCTGCTACAAGGGCTGAAACTCCGCAGCTTATATGAACAACCATCCCTCCTGCAAAATCCAAAACTCCCAGGGCGCCTAACCAACCGCCGCCCCAAACCCAATGGCAAAGAGGATCATAAACAAAAGTTGCCCAAAGCAGGCTGAAAAGTACCACAGCCGAGAACTTGATTCTTTCTGCAAAACCACCTGTAATAAGCGCTACCGTTATTACGGCAAACATACCTTGGAAGACCATAAAGAGCATATGAGGTATAGTGCCTTTTGCCTCTACTCCCACTCCATTTAAAAAGAAGTAATCAAACCCTCCAACTAACCCTCCAACAGTTGACCCAAAAGAAAGACTGTAACCTATAACAATCCATTGAATACTTATGAGGCATAATATAAAAAAACTATGCATCATCGTTGAAAGTACATTTTTCTTTCTTGTCATACCAGCGTAGAAAAATGCCAGCCCCGGCGTCATAAACATAACCAGTGCCGTTGAAATTAAAATCCAAGCTGTGTCTGCCTTGTCTATCTCGCCTGATGCAAAAGCCAGGCTTGGTGATAACAATAAAACTACAAAACTCGGCACGAAAAATAAAAAAACAAAACTTAAAAATTTAGCTGAAAAAGCAATTTCGCCCTTGAAATTCATTTTCACTCTCCCTGATTATTTAATTTTTATTAAGTCAACTATGACTTCTGTCTTAAAGTAAAACTAACTTAAACAAACCTATATAGCGTCTGTTCCCTTTTCGCCTGTTCTCATTCTAATTACTTCTTCAATAGATGATACAAATATTTTACCATCACCAATTTTGCCTGTCTTAGCAGCTTCTGTAATAACTTCAACTACCTTAGGAGCTACATCATCATCAACAACAACCTCAATCTTTACTTTAGGCAGAAAATCAACTGCATACTCTGCGCCTCTATAAAGCTCGGTGTGACCTTTCTGACGACCGAAACCCTTACTTTCCGTTACTGTCATACCAACAACCTGAATGTCATTTAATGCCTTCTTAACATCATCAAGTTTAAATGGTTTTACTATTGCCTCTATCTTCTTCATCTTCCTTCACCTCCTCCCGGCTACAAGCCGGTGTATATTACAGGTTTTCCCTGTTTGTTAAAAACCTTATTAAAAACTAGTATTACCTGAACTGAGTGGAGCAGTGACTGCTACGCGTCACGGTCATCGAGCGTCACGCTCCCTGCCAAAACAAAAAGGCGCATGACCTCCCGGTGGTAAAAGTTTTTCAACCAATACCCCCCGGAGAGGAAATGCGCCTTTGCGTTTATATCTTTTGCTTTTTAAACTTCAGAACTGCATCATTGCAGACTAAAAAAGCTATTTTTATCTACTAATTAAAACTGATAAACAAACTCAGCTGTAACTAATGTAGTAGCTGTATCGTCTTTACCACCAACAACGAAGATACTATCAGTTTTATCGAAGTCACCTTCTATTTCTCTCCACTCAAGGATTAGCTCTGCGCCATCTGCGATGTGGTGAGAAAGAGCAACAGTTGTTGACTCCCATGTAGCACCGGTTGTACCGGATTTTGCATCTACACCTAGTAGGAATCCGCCTTCGTCGTCCATCTCTTCAAGTCTTACTGTAAGACCGCATGTCTCGTTGAACATGTAATGAGCTTGAACTGTAAAAGCAGTCCACTCTGCATCTGATTTTGTTGCTGCGTATTGATCAGCATCATCTACAGAACCTGCATTGTACTCAAATCCAAGTGTTAATGCATCCATTGGTGTAATTGTAAGGTCAATATCCATTACAGTTGTTTCCATGTCAGCAATTTCACTTCCGGTAAATGGACCAAAACTTATTGAATCATCAAACTCTCTACCTGTGATGTAAGAAAGACCTACATTAGCCATCTCACCAAGGTCAAGACCAATTCTACCGCCTATTGTCTTAGCAGAGTTGTTGTCAAAAGGGCTGTCCCAACCGTTAATAGCATAAAGATCGATATTAACAGGAGAACCTTCTGGAGCAAATGAAGCCATTACACCGGCGCCATTTGTCGGCACTGCAAAGTTAAAGATAAGTGAATGAGTTGCTGTTGTGATGTCAGTTTTATCTGCGCCTTCAAGACCGATTGGAATGTTAAAGTAACCAACCTGAAGAGCTACTGGACCTGCAGGTAGTGTTACAAAAGCCTGCTCAATACCAAAAGCTATTACATCCACGCTGCCTTGAACAGTGTCACCACCACCCCATGGAGCACCGGTGATATCGAAAATTTCTAGGTCTGATGCAATTCCGGCTGTTACTCCTGCTGCGCCTAGGAACTGCATATCAACTGTTACAGCTACTCCGTCTGCCAGTTCTTTGTAAAAGTCAATTTCTACTTCTTCAATTGCAAAGGTGTCTTCGTCATGACGGAAATTACCGTTTGCATCATCGCCGCCTTCAGCTACGATTGAAACATAACCACCAATTTCTAAGTCGCCGGCTTTTGAAGCGCCAGGAACCATAAGTGCTACTGTAAAGATTACTGCGAAAATAGCGAATAGACTTGCTAATCTTCTCATATTACTCCTCCTTGTGTTTCTTGTTTTTTTTATGTTTCTTTACTTTCTTCTTACAAACTAAACTTAAAAAATATTGCTTGTTTATATTAAGGAAATTGTTTGTTCTATTGCCGGCTTACTAAACAAACCCCACCGGGTTTTCAGTAAGACCGCCCCAACCTCCGGAAAGAAATAAAAACAAACTACAAAGCAAACTACAAAAAAAATAAAAAAAGAGAACTAATCATAAAACTATATTAAGGATGTCACACTTACCAAAATTGTTAGACTGCTGAGACTTCAAACAACTCTGCACCCCGAAAACACTTAATAAATAAGAAAATATTATTACACTTCATTGTTAATTGCAACATAATTATGCATAATTTTAGATATTTTACAATAAAATATCGGCAAGACCCTAACCCCTTAAAAACCTTAAGAAAAACTCTCCACTCCTGGCAACATCGGACAAAATATTATTCTCATCTCCATTGGATAAATCTTTAAAGTCAACAAAATCGTTGTTTTTACTGACTCTTGACATCTCCGAGATATCTTTTGTTATGACCGACTTCCAATTGTCAATCATCTCTCTATCTACCTCAGGGTGAAACTGCAATGCGTAAGACCTGCGACCATTTTCCGTAACAAAACCAAAAGCCTGGTTCTTGAACAACTCACTTGTTGCAAGGTGGGTTACATCTTCGCCATTAGAAATAACGGGCAACTCAAATGTATCTCCATGCCACTGAAAAAAAACTTCCTCACTCTTAAAAACAGAAAAAATATTATCCTCTAAACCATCTTTTGTAACTTCTACATCAAACCAGCCAATCTCTTGCACATCACCTTTATAAACCTTAGCTCCCAGAGCCCTTGCCATCATCTGGGCGCCGAGACAAATGCCTAAAACCGCTACATCCTTTTTGAAACAATCCTTAATAAGACTAATAGTATCATTTAAAAAACCCTCTGAGAGGGAACCCTCTGAGAGGGAGCCCTCGGCGTGGCGACCCTCATTATCTGGCTTATCCGGCTCGCCGCAATCTACAACGCTTTTAGTACCTCCGAGAACTATGAGGTGACTGTACTTACTGCTATTTATAATGGTAGGGACAACCTCAAAGTCAAAAACTTTTATTAACTTAACTTCTGCTCCCAGCCTACCCAACTCATTTTGTATAATTCCCAGTCCTTCGTTTGCCTCATTCTGGAGGACAAGGACATTTAAGTTTCTTTTTGCTTTTATCATTTACAGTTTTTGCAATTCTATTCGGGACAGGTTCCACCTATGCCCTCTCTTGCTGTCAATTGACAATTATCAATTATTAATTATCTAAGGCAAGAATTAATACCTCTGCAATTTCCTG
Organism: uncultured bacterium; assembly: GCA_965371285.1. Taxonomy (GTDB): domain Bacteria; phylum Desulfobacterota; class GWC2-55-46; order GWC2-55-46; family DRQE01; genus CBDUXU01. The sequence goes on from CBDUXU010000035.1 coordinate 5,006, forward strand.
CATACTTTGCCTTCTATCCATGCTGATTTTCTGAATCCTGGAGAAAGCCTCATGTTCTGTCAGACCCTCTTTTTCCATCAAGAGGCCCTTTGCCTTTTCTGTAATCTTTCTGGCCTCAAGGGTGTCTTTTAAACTATCATTTTCTTTTCTTAAATCTTCAAACTCTTTAAACCTGGAGATTGCCACCTCCATTACAGGTTTTAAATCTTCTGCATTAATAGGTTTTACCAAGTAACTCATTGCGCCGCACCTGGCGCCTCTGGCAATTGTATCGTCATCATCATGAGCTGTTAAGAGCACAACCGGCACAGGTGAGTTTGCTAAAAGTTCCTTAGTTGCCTCAATACCGTCTTTGCCCGGCATCTTGACATCCATTATTACTATGTCCGGAGAATTTTCAGTAACTATCTTTAAAGCATCATCTCCGCTCTCACCCTCTGCGACAACTTCATAACTCATGTCTTCAAGGAAACCTCTAAGTATTAACCTCTCACTTGCATTATCATCTATAATAGCTACATTCTTCATACTGTTATACTAAGCAACTACCATGCCAAATAACTGCAGGTAGCAATTTTATCAATAATTTCGGCTAGTTACATGTATTTAGGCAGTACTACAAAACAGGCAAACTGCACAATTTTTATGCACTTCATAGGAAATGTGTTAAAATACACTCAATATTGTTGTTTTTTTAACACAAATGGACACTATTTGCAGAATTTACTACCCAGAACTATCTACACATGTTATTTTTCATAAATGGCAAAAATACAAACAAATAAACCGGAGGCGAGTCCCATGGGCCTCATTATAACAGGCGTACTTGTATTAACATGCCTGTCTTATGTCTCTTATAAAAATAACGGTATTTGGGAAAGCGAGACCTCTCTTTGGACTAGCGTGTCTGCAAGAAGCCCTTTTAAACCCCGCCCCCTGACTAACGCAGGTTATGCCTACTATAAGGATAAAAACTACATAGAAGCAGAGAGCTATCTAAAAAAAGCTATTAGGGAGGCCCCTCTCTACTACGGTGCATACACTAATCTTGGGCTTCTATATAAGGATACACTCAATCTGCCGGAAGCAGTAGCTGCATTAAAACAATCTATAGCTATAGCAGGCAGCCCCACTGCCCACAACGCACTAGGCACGGTTTACAGGGGGCAATCCCAAGCAGAGAGCGCAATAGAGCAATACAAGCTGGCCATAGCTCTTAGGCCTGATTACACCGAAGCTCTAAATAACCTTGCAAATGCTTACTCCATAAAAGGAGACTTTCAAAACTCCATTATTACATTTAAAAAAGCCCTAAGACTGAACCCCTATATTGATGAAATACATAACAACCTTGGTCTTATATATCAAAATAATAAAAACTATAAAAAAGCCAGAGAGAGCTTTCAAAATGCACTGTCTATAAATAAGGAAAATTTTAAAACCTACATTAATTTAGGCACTTTAGACTTTATAGAAAAAAAATACGACAAAGCGCTTAAAAACTATCTTGAAGCAATAAATATAAAACAAGATTATTCTGATGGTTATTATAACATGGCAGTAGTCTATGAAATTCGCGGCATGACAGGCAAGGCACGAGAGTATTACAAAAAAACCCTGCAAATTAACCCCAATCACAGCAGGGCACAGGAAAGACTACAACACATTAAAGAAAAATAAATTATTATGTCATAATATTATGTTAAAATGACTGGATTGTTCTAAGAAGCAAAAACAAATAAACAAAGGTTTACTTACAAAATATGCCCTACTTAAAAGCGCTTAACCCCCTGCAAAGAGAAGCTGTTACATTCGATGGCGGACCCCTCCTTATACTGGCAGGAGCCGGGAGCGGAAAAACCCGCGTACTGACCACCAGAATAAGCCACCTAATCCAGGATGGAAACATATCGCCTGAGAGGATACTGGCCGTAACATTCACTAACAAGGCGGCAGGAGAGATGAAGGAAAGAATTAACTCCCTCATAGGAGAAAAGGCGAAAGGGCTCTGGCTCGGGACTTTCCACTCCATAGGGCTTAGGATATTAAGGGCCGAAGGCCGTCATATAGGCATAACCGACGGTTTTAATATTACCGTATATAATGATGACGACCAAATATCACTAATTAAGCAAATAATGAAGGAGCTTGGTTTAAACGACAAGACCTTCTCCCCAAGGGCTGTACTTAGCAGGATTAATATGGCTAAAAACGAAAACCTCTCCCCCCAGGAATATTTAGCTGACGGGGGAGACTTTTTCACAGAAAGAACAGGAAGTATTTACTCTCTCTACCAAAGAAAGCTGCGAGAGATGAACGCCCTCGACTTTGGCGATCTTATCTGCGAACCAATAAGGCTTTTTAAGCAGCACCCGCAAATTCTGGAATCATACCAAAACCGCTTTCTCCATGTACTGGTTGACGAGTATCAGGATACAAACAGAAGCCAATATATACTCCTTAATATGCTCTCCCAAAAATGCGGAAACATATGTACGGTTGGAGACCCGGACCAGTCCATATACGCCTGGCGGGGAGCTGACATCAGGAACATACTGGACTTCGAAAAAGATTACAGCGAATCTACAATACTTAAACTGGAGCAGAACTACCGCTCCACAAAAAATATTTTAGCAGCTGCAAACTCCGTTATAAAAAACAACGACTCGCGGTTAGATAAAAACCTTTGGACGGATAACGACGAGGGAGAGAAAATTACCTACGCCAGATGCAGGGACGAACACCATGAGGCCAGCACCGTGGTCGAAGAAATCAAACTCGCCCTATCCTCCCCGTCAGAGCCTAAACTAAATTACTCTGACTTTGCAGTTTTTTACAGGACCAACAGCCAGTCCCGAGTCTTTGAAGAACATTTAATGAGAAGCTCCATACCCTACGCACTAATCGGTGGGTTTCGCTTCTATGAGAGAAAAGAAATTCGCGATGCTATTACATATCTTAGGGTACTCATAAACCCCAAGGACTCCATAAGTTTTCAGCGTATTATAAATACCCCGCCAAGGGGCATAGGAAAAGCTACCATGGACAGCCTATGGGAGATTACAAAAGAAACAGGGTGCGGTTTATATGATGCGTTCAAAATAGGAATAGAAAGAAAAATTGTAAAAAAACCAAAAGCCCTGGAACTTCTAAAAGCAATGGAAGATATTAAAAAAGATATAGCGGGCATGGAGATACATGAAGCAGCCCTCAGGCTCCTTGAAGATGTCGGTTACATGGGAATGTATATAGATGAGAACACAGAAGAAGCCCTGGGAAGAATAGAAAACCTCCACGAACTTGTAACTGCCATAAAGGATTTTGAAATGGTAACAGAATCTCCCACTCTAGGAGAATTCCTTGACCAAGTCTCCCTTACCAGTGATACGGACTCCTTAGAAGATAAAACAAATAAGGTAACACTCATGACTGCCCACTCTGCAAAGGGGCTTGAGTTTGACACGGTCTTTATGGTAGGTCTCGAAGAGGGGCTTTTTCCTCACTCGAGGTCCATGGACAGCGAAAAAGAAATAGAAGAAGAACGCAGGCTCTGTTATGTGGGAATGACCAGGGCAAAAAGAAAACTCTCCATACTCTCTGCTGACACAAGGCGTGTTTACGGAGAGCCTCGCTATCAAATGCAGTCGCGGTTTATTGACGAAATAGACTTGGAATTTATAAATATAAAAACAGATACCAACACCGGCAGTTTCTACTCTGACAGCCACAGCAAAGACAGTTATAGAGACCCTGACTATGACTATCAATCGGAGTTTGCAGGGAGCAGCAAACCGCCTGGAAAAAGTTCAGTCAATGATAATGACACCCATTATACAATGGACAACAGTCAGTTAGACCCCTACAATGAGGAGAATTTAAGCACATTGGATGAGGCTCCGAGCGCCCGGTTCTACAGGGGCATGAAAGTAAAACACAAAAACTTCGGACTGGGAATAATCGGAGCAATAGAGGGGTCGGGAGATAGTGCCAAACTTACGGTAAAATTCCAAAACAGCGGAGTTAAAAAGCTGGTCGCAAAGTATGCTGGACTTGAAGTAGTTTTTTAACTATTATTGTAGTAATAACCATAATAACAAACATAATAACAAACTGGGCTACTTATAATAAATAGATAAGGAAATATTAAGAGCGGATCACTATGAAAAAACTTTCCTTGAAAACACTAACAACATCATTCTTTTCTATATTTCTAATAATCCTTACCAGTTCCCATTCTAATTCTGAGGAAGACAGCATTAAAGACATAGTAACAGAGTTATATAACAACTACGAAGCAGTTGACAGGGAACTCAAAGAGTTAAAAGGCCTTGCAGAAACTACAAACAAAAACTCCTCTTCCATAGGTTTCACCTTAGGCATAAAAAAAGACACTGACATTGAATTCGTATCCATTGATATAGACAAAGGAGGCATTCCCTTTGCCAGCCACCTCTATAGCGAAAGAGACAACAAGGCTCTGGGCTATGGCGGGAGACATTTATTATATAAAGGCAAACTGGACAAGGGAAGTCACAGCTTCGTTTTATACTACATTTACAAGGGCAAGAGAGGAACCGTAAAAAGCAAGGCTACATGGAAAATGTCTATGCCTTCGAAGCCTACCTACTTAGAGCTTTTGTTTAAAGAAAAAGACGGCAAGATTAAGGTCATACCTAGAAAAACTACGGAAAGGAAATAATTATTTTCCGCGGCCAATATGACTTCACCTAAACCACATTCCGACCAACAAAACAAAAAAAAGCTAATATTAATTATTTTACTTTCTGCCACCTTCCTTGCCGCTAGCGGGAGAGCTAAAACTATTAACAACGGGTCTGCCCCGCCGCCCCAGACAGAGAAAAAACAGGGGGCAGTAATAACAAAAGCCACTGCAAGTGAAATATCCAACAGGGCGCAGTATTTATATTTAAATGGTCAGTACCTGGAGGCGTCGCTTCTTAGCAGTCAAATACTAAAATCCCTATCCAAATTTCCGGAGAGAGAAACGGTAGTTTTAATTAAATGGCTCTCAGACTTAAAAATAGACAACAACCCTCCTAAAGAGCCTTACATAAGGCCAACTACCACCAAGGACCTCCCCGGAATCGTAGAGCTTCTGGAAGTTCTCTACAGGCAGGGCAACTCTAAGATGGTTAATGTCATAGCAAAAAAACTAAGCGGCAGTGAGAGAAAATACTTTAGGGCAATGGCTCTTTATGGATCTAACAAAGGCGCTGAAGCTATAAAACTTTTAAAAGAAATTGAAGAATCATCACCCCTCTACCCTCTTGCGCAAATTTTCTTTGGGCAAATACTCGCTATAAGCAGCGACCTAGACGGAGCAATAGGCATATTAAAACAAACAGAGGACTTAGTTACTGCCGGGAGCGAGCCTAGCGGCAGGCTTCACCTTCTACTGGCCCAACTCTACTTTGATAAAAAAGAATTCGACCTTTCAGAAAAACACTTTATGAAAATACGCGCCACCTCCCCTCATTTTAAGCTGGCAATAAGCGGAAAAATTAAAAGTAAAATACTAAACAACCACTGCAAAGATGCAATAGATACAATAGAAGAGGTCACAGAAAAAAATATTTTTTATGACAGTGACTACATATCTATGATGATTAATAAATCTCACTGCCAACTAACCTTAGGCAAAATAGACAGGGCAAGGGATTCGATAGTGAAAGTTATTGGTGACATAAAAGAGATAGACAAAGAACTCTCGTCCCTAAGGATTGCCTCTGCAAAAAGCGACAAGGTTATAGATGTTATAACCAAAAAACTCGTCAGAGGGACTTCCCACCTGGATACAACAAAAGCAATACAATACACCGCAAATGTATTAGAGAAAAACAAAGAAATCCAGGAAGCAGTCTCCCGGTACTTATCCCTGGGCAGGATGGAAGCTGCCTTTGCAGACCTAGAGGGTGACATAAGAAAAACAGTTGCTTCAATATACAGCAACATAGACCCTGACTTGCAAAAAGCTGCGAGCATAAAAGTGAGGCTCAGTAGAATTTGGGAGCTGCAGCTTAAACTAAATGACAAGGTTTTTGATTCTAGTGAAGACAAACCTAAACTAAAAAGACTAGACAGAGAAGCAACAGAGAGGCTCGTGGGGATTTACTCCATGTGGGAACGGTCCCTTATGCGCCCCTTAACAGACGGAGAAAAAAGGGTCCTACATGTCTTTGCCCTGGAAGGCCCCTCGGGTCTGGAGTATCTGGAGAACACACTTTACTCGGACCTTCTCTATTGGATTACACTTGCCAGGGACAGGGGCAAAAACTCCAAGTCAATTCCGGAGATAATAATAGATGACCTCCATGAAATACAAAAGGGAACATGGATTGACTCATCAGCCATGTTCACCGAGATAGAAAAAAAACTACCAAGCGATATTGAAACGGGAGCCAAGATAATTTCCGACCTTAGGAAACTTTTCAGGCAGGCAAGACTTGAAAGAGAAAAAACAAAAACCAAAACAGATGACGCCTTGGAAAGAATAAAACAACTAATAAGAAAAAGACTTACACTTGCCTCATTAGAGCTTAAAGCTCAAACTAATGATGCCATTGCCATGGTTAGGGACATAAATAGGGAAATTGCCCAAGGCCTAGAATAAAAAAATTTTATGAATAAAAAATACATTAAAATATTAATCTTATTTGCAATGACACTCTTTATGTCTTCCTGCCAGGGCGCGAGGTATATAGAAATTAACTTCGACACGACAGAAATGTCCAGCCTTGAAGACATAGAAAACTACACCAACCTCTCCTTGCAGGGAGAGGGTTTTGAAGTTGATGCAATTGCAATATTTATAGAAAACTATTTCCTTGAATCTCAAACTAACTTCAACAACAAAATGATTAAATATGAAGAACTAACTTCCCTATTTGAGGCAGGTAAAACAAAAAACCTCCCGCCGCCGCCTATTACAGACCACAGCGAGCTTATCAGGCACTTAAACAGGCTAACAGCTAAGTTCAAAAACAACCCTGCAATCGCCCCAATTGTATATACAATTGCATATAGCTACTTCGAAGACGGCAAACTGGATAAATCAATAGAAACTTTTGAAACATTTTTAACTGACTATAAAACCAGCCACCTTAGGGACGAAGTAGCCTTTCGTTTGGGAGAGTTATACTTTGATACCGGCAGGATTGACAGGTCTCTGGAGTCCTACAATAAAATAAGCAAACGAGTCAACTCGCCGTTCTACATTAGAGGAGAGTTCAAAAAAGCCTGGCTCCATTACAGGTTAGACAACTTCGATAAGTCTGTTAAGACTTTCAAAACAGTCATAGACAGCGGCCTGAAAAAAGGCAGGGACAGGCCTAGTCTTGACTTGTCTGATGAAAGTAAAAAAACTGTTGTTAAGATTTTCTCCCAGCTGAAACCAACAAGCGAGTTAAGTTATAATAGTTTGCTGGAGAAAAATATCGAGGGGTTCAGGTCCAGCCCCTACGCCCCGGACCTTCTAAGTAGTCTGGGGGCGCTTCTTAAAAGCCAGAGCAGGTTTGAAGAAATGGAGTCTCCTTATAAAATATTTACAGAGAGGTACAAAAAACATAAAAAAATACCCTTCGCATACAACGGCCTGGCAGAGGCTTATAACCTGCAAGGCAAAAATGAACTATCTATAGAAGCAAGAACCTTGTTAATAAACAAATTTAAACCAGGCAGCAAGTGGTACAAAGGTCATTTCAAAAAAGGCGACGACCCTACAGACAATATTATCTCTAAAAATATGGTAATCGTTGGAAACCATCACAGGGATTTAGCCGCCACATTAGAAATAAAAAACCCTGAAAATGCCAATAAAGAACTAGTTAAAGCTATTGGGTTTTACAAAGAACATCTTAAATATTTCGAAAGCCGCGACCTTGCCAGCTCTACGACATTATCCCTGGCTGAAGCCCTCTTTAGCATAAAAAGTTATGAAGAGGCAGCCCATTATTACACTATGGCTATGGAACATAACAGGAGCAACGAAAACGGCGACAAGGCTGCCCTTTCAGCCCTCCTGACCTATGAGCTTTTAATAACAGAGGAGATTAATAAATCAGAAGACAAGAAAATAAGCCCTGAGAAAACAAAACACCTGGCTGGCAAAATCTATTATGTAGAAAACTACTTTAGAGACGGTTTTATAGGCAGTCCTGTGGAAGTTAAGTTCTACACAAAAACCTCTGACATGTATTTTGTATTAAATGTATATGATAAGGCTCTCGAGAGCCTTAACTCCCTTCTCTACGCCAAGGGAGGCGGAAGGGATGTTTACGAGAAGATTGGAGACGCCCACAGTAACCTTAAAAACATAGACAAGGGTATAGAAAACTACAAACTGGCCAAACAATTTAGAAGCGGAAAAGGCGACAAGTCGCTAAACGAAAAACTCTCTTCTCTCTATTATTCAAAAGCTCAGGCATTTAAAGCCGCCGCCGGCACTGGCAGAGCCATAGAGGCAGGGTCTAACAAAGAAGCTATTGAGAACTACTACAACGCCTTCAGGGTAAACAAGGACTCTCTTATAGGAGAGAACTCCATTTTAAATATAGGTAAGATTTACATTGAAGAAGAAAATATTATAGAGGTAACTACAATAACGCAGCTTATGAAACGCTACTACAGCAGGTCTCTAAACTACCCGACCTTTCTGGTTGATGCGGCCAAACTACTGAAAAGTAAAAGCAGGTTTGAAGATGCTTCGGACCTCTTGGAGAGCGCTGCACTTAGGACAACAGATAAGGCCAATAAACAGATATACATTTTTGAATCTCTTGCACTCCTGGATTTTGCGGGACAAAGCCCTACCCTTATAAGAAAACTAAAAACTTACATGAACTCCGGAGTTATATCTGAGTCCAGGAACACTCAAGCCCTGTTTATGTTGGGAGTAGCCCTGGTAAAAAGCGGCGACAAAAGAAGAGGTATTGAGTCACTAAAAAAAGCTATAGACGAAAAACCTACTCCGGAGAATGATTACTTTCGCACAAAGGCAAGACTTCAAATAGCTGCAGTAAAAACAGAAGACTTTGTCAAACTAAGGCTCACCCTTCCCTTTGACAAAAGTTTTGCAAAAAAAGAAAAACTCATGAGAGATATTCTAGGGGACTATAAATACGCGCTGGAGACAAAGATAGCAGACCTGCTTCCAGAAACATTTTACTATATGGGTAAAGTCTTAGAGAACCTCAGCTCCTCTCTCATAGAATCAGAAAGGCCAAAGGGGCTCTCGGAAGAAGAAACCGAGGAGTACAGCTTCCAACTCGAAGAGAAGGCATACCCTATTGATGAGGAGGCAATAAAATCATATAGGAACTCCGTAAAAGCTTCTACGGAGCATAAATTATCCACCAAGTTCACTCAGTTAAGCATTAACAGGCTCTCCGCCCTAAGACCTGCCTCTTTTAGCAGGCCTCTCGAGCAGCCTGGCCCTATCTTTATCGACTACCTCGAAGGAGACATAAAACCTCTCCCTCTTAACGAATACACAGGAGGGCATATAAATCCAAACAACCTCCCTACCTCAGCAAAGGCAATAGTTTCTTATAACAAAGGAATTAAAGTGTTCTCCAAGAAACCCAAAAAAGCAATTTCCTACTTTAATGATGCTATAAAAATAATGCCTGGTTTCTCTGAATCATACCTTATGAAAGGCAGAGCCCACCTTAAACTAGGCAGAGAAGATGCACAAGTAGAGGCATTTCAAGCCTTCAAGGCTTCCACAGAGGGGGCCAGGGAGCTTGGCGAAGGCCACAGCAGCATGGGAATCCTCCATTACAAAAATGGCGACATAGATAGAGCAGAAGAATCGTTCGAGAAAAGCGTAACTCTTAGCGACGGATCCTCTGCATTAATAAATCTTGCAAACATAAATTTTATCAAAGAAAACTTTAAACTTGCTTATAAATACTATAAAATGGCAGAAAGAATTTCGCCGGAAGATGACTACCTTGAATATAACCTTGGCATAAGCTTATACAAAAGAGGAGACATTAAAAAATCTGCCGCCTATTTGGAAAACAGTTTACCCTTAATAAAAGAAAAACCGGAGAAAGCAGTAGAAGTTGCAACTGCCATACTTCTTAGCGGAAGAGTTGATAAAGCGCTAAAAACTCTTATTAATATTAAAAAACTAAACCCAAACAATAAGGAAACCTATAAAGTATTAGGAGTTATTTACGAGATTTACAAAAACGACTACAAGGCAGCTGTAGCAAACTATAATAAATACTTAGACCTTACAGAAAAACAATCCGGCGAAACAGATATTAGCAAAGACCAAGTTAACACTTGGATTACTATTGCAAAACAAAAAGATAAAAAATAATGAAAAAAACTAATAAAATAAAAATATTGCAGGTAACTATTACAATGTTTGCACTTATAATAACCGGTGCCTCCAATTCTCACTCTAAAGAAAGCGACACTAGAGAAAGCACCGATAGTGCCGGCATCATTCAAAGGACTATTACAATAAAAGGCACAGTTGACAAACCCAGAACCATTTTTATTATCCCCAGGGCAAGACTGGCAAACAGGGACAAAGGCAGTATAGAGAAATATGCGCTGGAGCCGCTCTTTCCTGACTCCGGCATTGCTGACACAAAAAAATAAATATAAAACAAACTTTACAAATGTTTACATAAAAGGAGGTTTCAAATGGATTTAATAACTGTATTTTTAAGAGACGGAGGGACGTTTATTTACCTCATCATCCTGGTATCTCTAATTGGTTTTGCAATCATCTTGGACAGGGTAACCACTATCATATTCAAATACCCTATTGACGGCAAAAGTCTCTGGGGGGCTATTACAAAGAGCGTACAAGCCGGCGACATGGATAAGGCTCGCGCTATATGTAAGGGTAACCCTGCCCCTCTGGCCAGGCTTCTGGAAAGGGGGCTGGCTAGCAGTAGCAATGACCCTGACATAGTGCAAAGCGCACTAGATGAGGCGACTCTCGAGATAGTACCGGATATAGAAAAACGAACTCCCTACCTGGCCATGCTGGCAAATGTTTCCACCATGCTTGGCCTGCTGGGAACCATACACGGGCTCATTCAAGCCTTCTCTGCCGTTGGCAGCGCAGACCCTTCTCAAAAGGCAACACTCCTGGCAAGCGGTATCTCCATTGCCCTATACACCACTGCCTCAGGACTAATAGTAGCTATACCTATACTCATAATGTATTCAGTACTACAATCCAAAACTCACAGGCTTGTTGATGAGTTGGACGAGTATTCAGTAAAACTTTTTAACTTGTTAACAGTAAAAAGGTAATCTAAAAAATTTACAAGTAACAGATATAAGGAACGATATGGCTAGAAAAATATATAGAAAAAAAAGACCATCATTAGATGCTGACTTGGACCTCCTTCCAATCATGAATCTATTTATGGTTCTTATACCATTTCTGCTTCTTTCAGCAGTTTTTGTAAAAATTTCTGTCATTGACATATATCTTCCGCAGGCTAGCGCGACTCCTACTGCAAAAGGCGACAAAAAACCTCCCCAGATACTAACTATACATGTAACAGAAAAAGGGTTTTCATTTAGCGAATTAGGCAAGAGCCTGCCTAAAATAAACAAACGCAGCGGGAAATATAACTTCTCTGCCCTGACAAAAAGCCTACTCGGCTTAAAACAAAAATACCCTGAAAGCGGCGAGGTGGTGCTGCTTTTTGTAAGCGATACTCCCTATGAGACAGTTGTAAAAACCATGGATAGCTCCAGAGAGACTATAGTAAACAAAGAAACTATTACTCTCTACCCTAATGTATCCATAGGAACACATTTGGAAACAGGAAAATAATATAGAAACTATTATGAGACAAAACGCATTACATAAAAGAAAAAGCAAAAGACCCTCACTGGTAGCTTACACATCCATGACATCCCTCATGGATATGTTTACCATTATTTTAATGTTTCTCTTATCTACTTTTTCGGCAGATACTGCCAACATAAGCGCTTCAAAAAAGTTTACTCTGCCTCAGTCCACTGCTACCGCTCCATACAAGCAAAGACTTGGCATTCAAATCACAACTGATGAAATACTTGTAGAGGGTATAGTTGTTACGACAGTCAGGGAGGCTCTTGCATCTGAAGAACTTTTAATAGGGCCCCTGCATGAGGCGCTGGAAGCTGAGGCAAAAAAGAGCATTTTTATCGCAGAGTCTAACCTGGAGATGGAACTATCAAGAGAAGTAGTTATTCAAGGCGAGAAATCCATACCTTTTAAGTTAATAGAAAGGGTAATGTTCACCTCCGGCCAAATTGGATACAATAATATTTCTCTGGCAGTAATGTCTGTACCGAAAAAAGAAAATAAATAAATTGAAAACTAAGAAAATAAATAAATTTGTCGCAGTAACCCAAAAAGGCGACAGTATAGTAAGGGAGCAAACTCTCCTTAGCGCCCCCCTCACTATTGGCTCGTCCTACCTATCGGACATTACCATCAAGGATGCTAA
>CBDUXU010000036.1:0-17474 GCA_965371285.1 uncultured bacterium
CGGTGCAAAAGAAGATGCAGTTTTCTTTATGATAGACCAGCACGGGGCTGCCGAGAGGGTAGCTTTTGAAAAATTAAAAAAACAATTCCACGGGACAGACTCTCCTGCGTCTCAGGGAATGTTAGTCCCCGAGAAGATTGAAACAACACCTAAAGAAAGAGACGCAATGAACGAGTCTCTAGCCATGTTAACTAAAATCGGTTTTGAGATAGAACCTTTCGGGACATCTCTTAAGGAGGGGGGAGAGACTTTTGTAGTAAAAGCCGTGCCCCGCCTACTCGAAGGTAGAGGCACTACCAGGCTCTTAAAGGATTTGGTGGAAGAGGTGGCAGATAGCGGGTCTAAGTCCTCAGTGGATGAGAAGCTCGATAGTTTGTTCATGCGCGTTGCATGCCACAGTGTTATAAGAGGGGCGACATACTTAAATGTAGAACAGAGTAAGGCTCTGCTTAAGGAAATGGCTCGTATAGATTTCTCCGCCTACTGCCCCCACGGCAGGCCTGTCGTAAAAAGGTTTACCAGAAAAGAAGTTGATACAATGTTTGGCAGGCACTAGGGAGAGTTTTTTTACGGGGTTTTGGATGTCAAAAACAAAATTAATTATCATCACCGGCCCCACTGCAACAGGCAAGTCGGATGTGGCAGTAGAGGTTGCCAAAGAGTTTGACGCAGAGATAATCTCAGCCGACTCCATGCAGGTTTATAAGTACATGGATATAGGTACTGCTAAACCGTCAACTAAATTACAAGAAGAGGTAGTACATCACTTAATAGATATTCTAAACCCTGACGAAGATTATAACGCCTCGCTTTTTGAACGAGACGCTCTTAGGGCAGTAGAGGATATTACCTCTCGCGGTAGGAATATTATAGTTGTTGGCGGTACCGGTTTATACATTAAAGCCCTGACAGAGGGACTCTCCCAGGCCCCTGAGTCTGACAGTAGAGTTAGGGAAAAGCTGCTTAGTGAGGCAGAAGAGTTTGGCAGGAAATCCCTCCATGACAGGTTAAAAAAGGTTGACCCTGTCTCTGCAGAGGTCATTCACGAAAACAATATTAACCGCATTGTACGCGCCCTGGAGGTCTATCTTATTACAGGCAGACCTTTTAGCGAGTTTTCGAAAGAGCATAAAGCAGGGGAGATTAAGGAAAAACGCTTTGATACTCTAAAGATTGCCTCAGATATTGGTTTAGATGGTGATATAGAGGGGGGAGGAGAGAATATCATTAGGGGCAGGCTTTATGATAGAATTAATGACAGGGTAGTTAAGATGATAGACTCTGGTCTTGTAAGTGAGGTTCGTTCTTTGTTGGATAAGGGTTATTCAAAAGATTTAAAGAGTATGAAGAGCCTTGGTTATAAAGAGGCGGTGGTACATATAGAGGGTAAATTAACCCTGGATGAATGCAGGGAGCTGATACAAAAAAACACCCGCCATTATGGCAAGAGGCAAATGACATGGTTTGTTAAAGATGATGAGATTAATTGGATGGATTTCTCGAATGTATCTGATATAAGAGAGATTAAAAATAAGGTGGAAAGTTTTTTAAAGCAGTAGAATTTAAAAAGGAGATTTTATAAAGTGATGTTAGCTAGAAAGTTATTTATTTTTTTACTATCAAGTTTTGTTTTGCTGAGCCCCTTTATAGTGGGAGGGGAAGCAGCCCTGGCAGAGGAGAGGTCGGTAACTGCCGAGGGTTTTGCCGTTAAGGGGTCGGTTGATGCAGTTACGAAGGCAAAGGCGCTCGATAAGGCAATGGAGAACGCAGTTCGCGATGCGGTTATGACCATGATTAAAAATAATGTCTATGAGCAGAACCAGTCTTATATAGATTCACGTATAATAAGAAGAGCAAAAAAATATGTTGTTAACTACCGTATAACGGCAAATGGCTGGGTAACACATTTGGATATGGCGGGAGGAGCTGACAGGAATATTTTAGACGGTGTTTTTATAGCAGGAGGTGAAGACAAGAGAGCGGGGGACCTTCTCGCAGGCGCGGAGTCGGGATTAGATGTTGATAAAAACGGACCATTTATAAAAAGCATTAATGAAGGTGTTGTTGCATACCATGTTTGGATTGATGCAGGAATCGACATGGACATGCTGAAAAAACCAATTACATCTCTTACTACTATAGAAAATGATGAGATGACTGTAGTAAGTATTGTAATATTAGATTTGAATAATTTCGACCAGTATAATTCTCTTCTTAAAAAAATCAAAAAAGTTGATTTAGTAAAAAATTTAAGCTACCGCTCATTTACCAGCGGCAGGTATGTCGTTGAGGCAGGCTCAATTGCTTCAACCCAGGTTCTTTGGGAGAGACTCTCAGCGGAGCTTGGCACAGAGTATATTGTAGTACCTTCAGGTTTGGACAGTATTATAGTTAAGGCGGTAGGGTCGTAGTGTTAAGTAGTCTTAGGTTAAATATAGCGGTTCTATGGGCATGTTTGATGTTTTTAACAGGTTGTTTTGGCAATTTAGATTATAAGTTATACGACGAATATAAACTTGTCTCGCCAAAGACTGTATATCTTGCTCCCATCGAATGGACTGCCCCTGATAGTAAGTCAAAGGATATTGCAACTGAGTTTTTAAGTTCCCTGATAAAAGAAAAATTAGAAAAACTTGGCTATACCACCACCGACTCCATGGACGGCGCTGACGTTTATCTACATACAACTGTCACCCACTGGAAGGAAAAACTGTTTCCAACATACGGGGCTCTTAAAATAGGTTTTATTTTTCAAATGACAAGTGCCAAGGAGCTGCCGGAGTCGGCAAAAACTCCGGTACTATGGAAGGCGGAGTTTAAATCTAAAGATTTTGATATAAGGCTTGATACCGAGCAAATGGAAATGGGAATCATAAAAGCCTTTGAACCCCGTCTTGAGAGGGCAGTGGATACAAGTTTTTCCACTCTTCCGGAAGTTAAATTCATTAAAGAAGAAAAAAAGTTTTTTGATTGGCTACCGTAATCTATTTTTTTATATTTAAGGGATGGGGCGGGTTATGGAGATAGTTTTTAATACTGCAAATAATATAACAATAATGAGGATGGCCCTGACTCCTGTATTTGCCGTTCTCTTTGCCGCAGGATATGTTAATTATGCATTTTGGGTTTATGTTGTTATATCATGGAGTGATGCCTTAGATGGAATTATAGCCAGATGCTGGGACCAGAAAACAGAATTTGGCGCCTTTATGGACCCCCTTGCAGATAAATTTCTTCTGACCGTTGGTTTTTTAATTCTTACCTATTTTGACCATATACCATTTTGGCTTTGCGCACTTGTTATTGCAAGAGATGTGGTTATTTTAATAACAGTCAGGGTTTTTTGGTCTTTAAAAAGAGTGGTAGAGTTTAAACCTCTTTTGAGCGGCAAAGTGGCAACGGCCCTGCAGCTTCTTGTCGTTGCTTACGCTCTTTATAACGGCTCCGTTGGCTCGGCTGAGGTAGGTTACTTCCCCTCTGCCCCCAATTGGTTATACATCTATATTGTCTACGGGGCAGGTTTTTTTACGGCTCTTTCCTGGTTACAGTACATGACCAGAGAATATCAAGTGCAATACGGACAGAAAAACAAAGATATTTAAACTACTTATTAAACAATAACCGCAAAAATACCTTATTTTTCGCTGACTTACCCCTCTAAGATAAAACCTACTAAACAACTCAATTATATACTTGACATAAACACTCGGTTATAATAGAATACTCTTCTAGTCAGGTAGTGGTGGTTTTTTCTATTACCTGTGAAGTGTTTTTTAACAATAAGGAGTTAGCTTATTATGAGATTAACAACAAAAGGTCAGTATGCAGTTAGGGCAATGGTGAATCTGGCTTGTAACGGTAAAGAAAAGCCAGTTACTCTTAAAGATATATCAGAAGAAGAAGGAATATCCCAAACTTATCTCGAGCAGCTGTTTGCTAAGCTTCGCCAGGGAAATGTCGTGAAAAGCGTCAGAGGTCCCGGCGGTGGTTATGTGCTGGCAAGACCGGCAAGCGAGATTAGCGTGGGAGATGTAATTATAGAAGTTGAAGAGCCCCTTAATCCCGTGTCATGTTTAGATGACAAACCTCAGGAGTGCGACAGGTTTGATACTTGCACCACAAAGAGGGTTTGGCAGGGACTTGGAGACAGGATTAAAGAGTTTTTAAACTCCGTATCAATCGAAGAACTTAGCATTGAGGCAAGCTTAGTTCAAGGCAACGGTAAGTCTGCTGGCAAAATTGATACAGTATGTATCAACCCGCCAAACTAAGTGGGGCTGGTTAGTTTGGGCTGGTTTGAAACGGAGCCAACTAATTAAAGATGCATGGCAGTCGGGTTGTTTAAAAAAGCGGGGTAGTCATGTAGTGTTATGAAATGTTGCCGCTGTTTTTTATAAAAGCAATTTTTATAGAAGTAAAAAGTACAAAATAATAAATCAAAATTTTTTGGAGGATTTCTCTTGAAACATATATATTTAGACCATAATGCAACAACACCTATGAATGATGAAGTTGCTGATGAAATGACCCTTTTTCTTAGAGAGGGCTGGGGTAACCCGTCAAGTATTCACTGGGCGGGGCGCGAGCCAAGAAAGGGTATTGATCATGCTAGAGAGCAGGTTGCAGCTCTTTTAGGCTGCACTACACCTGAAATTGTTTTTACAAGTTCAGGCTCAGAAGGTAACAACTTGGCTATTAAAGGTGTTGCCTATGCTAAAAAGAAAAAGGGTAACCATATTATTACCACCAGGGTGGAACATCCATCGGTTATGACAACATGTAAGTATCTCGAAAGAGAGGGTTATGAAGTAACCTACCTTAATGTTGACAGAGATGGAATGATTGATTTAGATGAATTGGAAGGTGCTATTACTGATAAGACAATATTAATTAGTATTATGTATGCTAATAACGAAACCGGCGTAATATTTCCGGTTAAAGAGATTAGTGCTATTGCAAAAAAACATAAGGTAGTGTTCCACACTGACGCAGTTCAAGCTGCAGGAAAAGTTAAGCTTGATGTTAAGGAAATCGGATGCGACTTACTTACTCTATCAGGTCATAAGTTATATGGTCCTAAAGGAGTGGCTGCAATATTCCAGAGAAAAGGCGTTCGTCTTACACCTCTTATTCATGGTGGACACCATGAAAGAAACCGTAGAGGCGGAACAGAGAATATTATTGGTATAGTTGGTTTTGGTAAGGCTTGCGAAGTAGCAATGAGAGATATAGACAGTGCAAGTGCTCGTTTGATTAAACTTCGCGACAAGCTCGAAGCTGGTTTGGTTGATGCTATACCATCAATTAGTGTAAATGGCGCTAAGGACAAGAGAGTGCCAAATACCACTAATATTAGTTTCGAGTATATTGAAGGAGAAGGGCTTCTTTTAAGCTTGGATATGTTAGGAGTGGCCGCATCTAGCGGGTCAGCCTGTACCTCCGGTAGCCTTGAGCCTTCACATGTGTTAACATCTATGGGTGTACCTGTAGAGATATCCCACGGTTCTGTGAGGTTTAGTTTAGGCCGCGATACTACAGAAGAAGATGTTGATTTTGTTATAGAAGAAATGCCTAAGATTGTTTCCAGAATGAGGAGTATGTCCCCGCTATGGTCAACAAAAGATAACAAACCTATCGTGCTTGAATATGATACAGCTCATCACCATTAAGTTCGGGCAGTTGGGCAGTCGGGCGGCCTTGCTTATTGACAAGACAGGTAAGTGGCAGTTTAGCAAAGCAAGGAAGCTAATCTAATAAGACTCGATATTTTAAGTGGAAGACAGCATGAATTTATAACAGCGGTTTTAAAAGTAGTAATAAAATAAAAAATAAAGAAAAACAAACATATATAAGGAGATAGTACAATGGAACCATATAGCGAAAAAGTAATGAAACATTTTCAGGACCCACAAAATGTTGGAGTACTTGATGAGAGTGAATTTTCTGCTGAATCTCAAGTAGGGAACCCACAGTGCGGTGACATTATTAAACTTCAGCTTAAAGTTGATGATAATAATATTATTCAGGATGTTAAGTTCCAAACTTTTGGATGCGGCGCAGCAATTGCGACAAGCTCCATGTCAACAGAGCTTATTAAAGGTAAAACTGTTGAAGAAGCAGGAGCTTTGACTAAGGATGCAGTTGCCGAGGCGCTAGACGGCTTACCTCCTGTTAAAATGCATTGCTCTGTGCTTGCTGTGGAAGCAGTTGAAGCAGCTCTTGAAGATCTAAAAACCAGAAGTGCAGCAATAAGAGCAGCTGAAGCAGAAAAAGTATAAGTGTAACCTGCCTTATCTATTTTTAAGGTAATAAGTTAGTGTTTTAGTAATTTGCCTGGTATTTAGTGCAGAGCTTGCAGAAAAGGTAATGTAGCACAACCTCCCGTAGTAGTAAAAAGTGAAGTAACCAACCAGCCCCCAGGCAGTAATGCCTGGGGGCTTTTAATTTATATGGTACAATATTTTGGTAAAATAAAGTGTCTTTTAGAAATGTCACTTAGTGACAAAATAGGATTATGACTGTTAAAGATAAAAAAAGAGTAATAGTGGCTATGAGCGGAGGGGTGGACTCCTCTGTTGCTGCTGCCATGTTAAAAGAAGAGGGCTATGATGTTATTGGCGTGACTATGCATCTTTGGGATTATTATGGCGGTGAGGATAACACAGGCGCCACTAAGGGTGGTTGCTGCACTATTGAAGATGCAAATGATGCCAGGGCGGTTGCCGACAAACTAGGCATACCTTTTTATGTTTTAAATATGGAAGAGGCTTTCTCGCGCGAAGTGGTAGATTATTTTGTAGATAGTTATTTAAGCGGCGAAACACCTAACCCATGCGTAAAGTGCAATCAGGTTTTAAAGTTCGATGTACTTCTCAGGAAAACATTAGAACTTGACGGTGACTACCTTGCCACAGGTCACTATGCCCGAATAATTAAAGATGAAGATGGCAGACCTGGTCTTCATAAAGGTCGGGACTTAAACAAAGACCAGTCATATTTTTTGTTTACAATGAGTGAAGATGAAATGGGCAAGATCCTCTTTCCTTTGGGCGATATGACTAAGGAGGAGACTCGCGAATATGCTAGGGGACTTGGGCTTGTCACGGCAGATAAGAGCGAAAGCCAGGAAATTTGTTTCGTAGAAGGCGGCAAGTACGGAGAGTTTATTGAAGACCGTTTGGCAGAAAAAACAAAAGGTGGTACTAGTACCTTAACGCTAACCAAAGCAGGCGATATAGTTACAGTGGAGGGAGAAAAACTAGGCACTCACATTGGGCTTCACAATTATACAGTGGGGCAAAGGAAGGGACTAAACTTAAACAATGGTCCTTGGTATGTTGTAGGGCTTGATATGGCAAGTAACACCCTTGTTGTTGGAGGTGAAGACAATATTTTATCAGACGGTCTAATTGCAAAGGAGTTTCACTGGACAAACGGTATTCCTGGTAAAGATATCGTCCTTAGCGCGAAGATTCGTTACAGCCAAACAACTGCCATGTGCAGTTTTGAGATAAAAGATGATAAGGTTGTAATTAATTTTACTGAGCCTCAGAAGGCAGTAACTCCCGGACAAGCCATTGTACTCTATGATGGAGACAGGGTCGTAGGTGGTGGTTGGATTGTAAGTAAGTTATAATAAAATTTATTTAAGGGTTTAAAAGCAAGTGACAATTAAAAACAAGACAATAGCATTTACAACTTTAGGATGCCGTACTAATCAGTACGATACAACTGCCATCGAAGAGATGTGTAAGGCCGAAGGTTATGTAGTAGTGCCCTTCACAGAGGTTGCAGACGGTTATGTTATTAACACCTGCACAGTTACTAACAGTAGTGATGCCCAGTCAAGGCAGGTCATCAGGCAGGCCCGCAGAAAAAACCCTGAGGCAGTGATTTTAGTCACCGGTTGTTATGCCCAGGTTTCACCCGATGAAGTAGCGGGGCTTCCTGAGGTAGATTATGTTATTGCCAATAGCGGTAAAGATAAGGTTTTGGACTATATAAAAAAGGGCAGGAACATTATAGGGAAGAGTAAAGACAGGGTTTTAAAGGGGAGTAAAGGGTCAGGCGCTCCCATAATGCTTCGCGCCCATAACTCAGATTCCAGGACTCGCATAAACTTAAAGGTGCAGGACGGATGCAACAAGCCCTGCACTTTCTGCATAATACCGGTGGCAAGAGGTAATCAGGTAAGCCTTCCATTAGAGGAAGTACATAAGGACATAGAGATTTTAATAGGTAAGGGTTTTAGAGAGATGGTCTTAACCGGTATTCATATAGGCGCTTACGGAAAAGACCTAAGACCAAAAACAAACATTACTAATTTAATTAAAAGTATAGAATCAAAAAAATATGATTGCCGTTTTCGTATATCATCGTTAGACCCCGATGAGGTGACTGGCGAGTTAATAGATGTTTTAAAAAACGCTACAACCATTTGTAACCACCTCCACCTCCCTGTGCAAAGCTGTGACGATTATGTTTTGGAGAGAATGAAGAGGCCTTACACAGGTACGCTTTTTGCTGAAAAGGTAGTTAGTTTAATAGAATCGGTGCCGGAGTTATCTATCGGAACAGATGTAATAGTGGGCTTTCCCGGTGAAGGGGAAAAAGAATTTGAAAACACTTATAATATGTTAGAGAAACTGCCTCTATCTTATTTTCATATCTTTCCATACTCTGACCGCAGGGGCACTCCTGCTACAGGGTATGATAAAAAAGTAGATAGTAAGGTCATTAAAGAAAGATGCAGGCGTCTTAAAGAACTTGATAATATAAAAAGAAAAGACTTTTATGATAATTTTATAGGAGCGGACATGAATGTATTGGTGGAAAGTTCAAGGGCTAAAAAAAGCGGACTCCTTAGAGGGAGAACAAGTAACTACATACCTGTTGAGTTTGATGGTAGTGATTCGCTAATGAAAGAAATGATAAAGGTGAACCTTAAGGACTCTTCAATTGTTAATGTAGTAGGTACTGTTGTTTTATAGATTCATAATATGAGGCGTTAATGTCAAAAGAAGAAAAAATTAAAAAATTCCGAGAGAGTTTGGCTTTTCCTTTCCAAGATGACCTGCTTTTAAAACAGGTTTTTATTCATAAGTCTTTTTTAAATGAAAAAGGCGGGGAGGGTTTGGAGAGTAACGAGAGGCTTGAGTTCCTGGGCGACTCAGTCGTACAGACCATAGTAAGCGACATACTTTTCAAAAAGAATCCGAACTCCGATGAAGGAGTTCTTACTCAGGCAAGGTCCAGGCTTGTTAATAGAAAAGATTTTGCTGATTTTGCTACTGAATTAGACCTTGGAGATATGCTCTATCTAAGTAAGGGGGAAGAAAAAAACAAAGGCAATGAGAACCCTCAAATACTTGGAGATACCTTCGAAGCCCTCGTTGGTGCCATGTACCTTGAAAGGGGAATGGAAGATACATTTGATTTTGTAGAAGTTTTAGTTAACCCGCTTTTAGAGAGCTCTGTTACAGAGAAAGAGTATTTTGATTATAAACCAGCCCTTCAGCAGCTCAGCCAAAGGGTTTTTAAAAACCCCCCGGAATATAGGCTCGTGAAAGAAGAAGGCGCTGCCCATGAAAGGACTTACCATGTGGAGGTTGTCATAGACGGCAGGGTTAGGGGAGTTGGGCGGGGGACAAAGAAAAAGGACGCTGAACAGCAGGCAGCACAAATTGCAATAGTGCTTTTAAATAAGGATTACTCTTGATTATACGAATAGCAAGGACCAAAAAACAGGCATAGCCTGCTCTCTGCAGGTATATTTGAATGTTAAAAATATTATGAAAAGTTTATAATTATGAGACTTCCTTTAAGACAGAAAAGTAAAAAAACAACTAGTTATACCAATTTTTATCCCCTTCGGAGGCAAGCTGAGCCTGCTTCTTTGATTAAGTTATGAGAAAAAAACAAATAAAATATAAGCAATTGGTAATTCCTATCTTCATTCCCTTTGGTGGTTGTGAGCATCAGTGCGTGTTCTGTAACCAAGACAATATTACAGGGGAGAGTGGTCTTCCCACAACAGATGAAGTAAAAGAAACAATTGAACTATATCTTTCCACTTGGAAGGGGATTGGAAGAAAAGAAGTTGCCTTCTACGGGGGAAGTTTCACAGCCCTTAAAAGAAATGTTCAGGAAGAATATTTGAAAACTGCATCAGTATATGTGAAAGACGGCAGGCTTGATGGCATAAGGCTTTCCACAAGGCCTGATTGTATTGACCAAGAGATAGTAGATTTTTTAAAGAGTTACTTAGTAGATATTGTAGAGCTGGGAGTTCAGTCTATGGATGACCATGTTTTAAAACTCTCCGGCAGGGGCCATAGCGGAGAAGATGTAATCAAGGCTTCAAAAATTATAAAAGATAATGGAATAACTTTAGGGCTTCAGATGATGCCGGGACTTCCCGGCGACAGTCATGAAATTATAATAGATACTGCAAAAGAGATTACTTCAATGGGACCAAGCTTTGTCCGCATCTATCCAACCCTTGTTATCAAAGACACACCTCTTTTTAAATTGTATGAAAGGGGAGACTACTCCCCCTGGTCAATGGAGTCTATGGTAGAAGTATGTAGAGAGGTCAGAGACATTTTTGAAAGTAAGGAGATTAAAATTATCCGTATGGGGCTCCAGCCAACAGAAGACTTAGAAGAAACTCTTGTTGCAGGCCCCTATCATCCTGCTTTTAGAGATATGGTTAATGGAGCCATCTCTCTGCCATCTCAGGGGTAAGTTACCTTTTTTTAAATATGCCAGTATCTTCGTTAAATGAGTACCAAACAAACCAATATGTGACGATACTGTCAATTCTTTCTTTTTTTTCATTTAGCGCATAGGCGTCACCTGTTTTCTTGTCAAAATGTATCTCTATTGTCTCCGATCCTGCTTTATCTTTAAAGGGTGTTTTTATTTTCTTTAAAATGCTGAAAGGATAGGCTTTTCTTGCTTCTCCCACATCAACACCAAGAACTGTTTCTTTTGCAGGAAGGGCTCTGCTTGTTTTACCGGTAAAACCCATAAATGCAAGCGGGCTTTTGTAATAGTCACTATAGGGGTCTTTGGAGTAATTTCTTTTGTAACCCGTATCATTTGATAGGACAAGTGTGTCAGGATGTTTTTTACGCCACTTTTTCCAAGTGGTAATGTTTGACGGATATATTGGCAGGACAGTACCTGTTAGGGGGCCTGTTACCGCCTCCCGTTTAACTTGGCTCCAGAGGCTTTCTGTTTCCCTGTCATAGAGCAGGACATTGGCTCTAAAGAGTTTTCCCGAGACGCCAAACTCATGGGACTTGCCGTTAATTTTTCGACCAAAAACTTGGCCGGCATTAGAGAGTGGTCACCAGCTTACAAGAAGTTCTCTCCCTCCTACCTTGTCATTTACTGCTTCGTGCCAGGTAAGAATTTTAATCGGGTATGCCTTCGAAACCCCCTCTGAGGTAACTCCAATAACCCTGTCGCTGCCACTTAAGTAAGATGCTTCACCTGCGCCAATAAACTTTGGGTTTGTAAGCGATGGTATTCCGTCTTTGCCTGGCCCTCCTCCTATGATTTCGTCAGTTGGGATTGAGCTTTTACTAAGGTCGAATCCCGAAGAAAATGACTTTGTAATAAAAAACAGGGAGCTTACGATTAATATAAACAATAAATATTTTGTTCTTTTAGGTATTTGCATTGTTTTCACTATCTTTCAAAGCTTTGCGCTTTTTATAAATTATAGGAATAAGAGATACTGCTATTACAAGGACAATTCCAATTACAAACTCTTTAGAAATCTTACCTTGGAATAGATCCAGGAGAGAACTGGAAAAAATCACATAGGCAGTAATCCCAGGGAGCATGAATATAAAAGAAGCTACTATGTAGTGGCTCGTTTTTATGTTGGTAAGGCCAAAACCGTAGTTTAACAGGTTAAACGGAAAAAGTGGTATAAGGCGAGTGAAGGCAACTATCTTCCACCCCTGTTTCTCTACTTCGCTGTCAAGGCTCGCAAGTTTTGTACCTTCTATCATTTTGCCTACCCAGTCTCTGCCAAGATATCTTGCTATGAGAAAGGCAATTGTAGCCCCGATGTTAGCCCCAATTGCTACATAAACAACTCCCCAAAAAGGGCCAAAGAGTATTCCTGCGACTACTGTAATAGGAAGCCCGGGGAGCATTAAAGATGGTGCAACTGCATAAAATAGCATGAATGCAATTGGGGCCCAGATGCCCGCACTTTCTACAATTTCTTTAAGCCTATCTTTGTCCAGGTAACTACCAAGGCCAAAGTATTTAACAGCACCGAAAATGGTTAAGAGAATTACTATAAGGGCGATGAATTTTACTTTTGATTTATCCATTTTTTCTGCCAATTCCTATAACCCACTTGGTAAACTTAGGGAACCATCCTGTGAAAAGTTTTTCTTTATAATACTGGTCGCATGCTCTTTTGACTGCCTGAGATAGAGTCGGGTAGGTGTGTATGGTTTGAGATATTTTTGTAATAGGAATGTTTTCTTTCATAGCTAGAGTTAGTTCATGTAAAAGCTCTCCGGCACCGGGGCCCATAAGGTGAGCACCAAGGAGGCGGGCTTTTTTGTCGCACACTAATTTTATCATTCCATGCCCCTTGCCTTCAATAATAGCTCTGTCCACTTCATCAAATCTAAATTTATATACATGGACTTTATTTTTGCCGTATTTTTCTATGGCTTCAGATTCTGTCATTCCAACTCGCGCAAGCTCCGGGGAAGTGTATGTAATCCAGGGAACTACGCGATAGTCTGCCTTCCGTTTAGGTAGAGGGAAGAGTGCATTACTTATAACAATTCCTGCCTGATACTCCGCCATGTGGGTGAAGGCGTAGGGACCAGTTACATCTCCGCAGGCGTAAATGTGTTTCCTGGATGTTCTAAGAGTAAGGTCGGTTGTTATGCCCCGCCTTTTGTCATATTTTATTCCTGCCTCATCTAAACCGAGACCGGATACATTTGGAGAGCGTCCTATTGCCATAAGTATCTCGTCTGCTTCTATTACCACATCTCCGGTGGTGCAATGTGTTTTTAAAACTTTTTTACTTTTATTGTTCTGTGTTTTAGTTGTGACTTCTATTACTTCTGTGCATGTATGAATTGTGATGCCTTCGTTAATTAGTATTTTATATAATTCATCTGTAAGTTCTGTTTCTTCACGCACAAGTATGTTACCCATTTTTTCTATTACGGTAACCTTACTTCCAAGGCGAGCAAATACCTGGGCAAACTCCATACCGATGGGGCCGGCTCCCAGGACTACCAAAGACGTAGGAAGCTCTTCCAATTTTAAAATAGAAACATTTGTAAGGGCGCCGGATTCTGCTAATCCTTTTATAGGTAGGGTTACTGGTGATGACCCCGTGGCGATTAAAAACTTTCTGCCTTTTAGTCTCCTGCCGTTTACTTCGAATGTATAAGGGTCTGTGAACTTGCCTTCTCCAAAAATTACATCAACTCCCATTTTGCGGAATCTCTCAGGGTCGTCGTTTACGGCGATTTTGGCTTGAATAGCTCTCATACCGTCCATTACTTTTTTAAAGTTTACGTTATAACCATCAACATCAATACCAAAGTCACTACTCTCTCCAATTTGATGAGCCATTTTTGCAGAGTGGACCAGTCTCTTTGTAGGTATACATCCGTAGTGGAGGCAATCTCCTCCTAAATCCTCTTTATCCACTAGGGCAACGCGAGCTCCAAGCTGGCTAGCCCCACTGGCAGTAACCAGCCCGCCAACACCGCCGCCTATTATAACTAAATCATAATTATCCATTTTTAATTTTCACTTTCACTTAGTTTGTATTTACTTTGCAGTAAATTTTGTTCTTTTATGATTTAAGTGGAATTCTTGATGTTTTGATTCATCCCTTTGATGATTATAGCCATATTATAGATAACTTGCCTGTAAAACTCTGTAATCTAGCCTACATGAGTATGTTAAGCTGATTTTATCATTTTATTGGTATAATTAGCCAAAAAACTGCAGGGATTTCTCTGGAAGTTATAAAATGCTCGAAATTATGGGAATTAACCGTAGGGAAGGGTCGCAGACCCTTGATATTATTGCGGTTTTTGTACTATAATTATAAGTTGCAGAAAAGAACCCGAAAAATGGTGGATATTGTAAATTGAGCAAAAAACAATGACAAATGCTGGAAAAATAAAGAAAATTTTAGTTCGTGCACCCAATTGGATTGGTGATGCAGTTATGACTCTGCCTGGTTTGGAAAGTTTAGGTCAGCACTATAAAAATCTATATGGTGACGTTCAAATAACCGTCCTTGCAAAGTCTTGGGTTGTGCCGATTTATGAAAACAACAGTGTCGTAGATGATGTCATTGAATATGACATGGGGCTTTACCATTCCCTTAGCGGGAAGTTAAAGTTAGTTAAGCTTTTAAAGTCCAGGGGTTTTGATGAAGCTGTGCTTTTTCAAAATGCTATAGAGGCAGCAATCTTAGTTAGGCTCGCCGGCATTCCAAAGCGAATTGGTTACCCAAGAGATGGTCGTGGTTTTTTATTAACCAATAAAATTGCTTTTGAAGCGCCTGAAGGTGAATCTATAATGGATAAACATCAGGTCTATTATTATCAAAATATTATTGACCATCTTGAGGACTATAATAGTAGCGATGGGAAAAAAGAAAAACTTACTCACCTCATTCCAAAGATAACTTTAAAAGAGACGGAACTTATTTGGGCTAAAAAGTTTTTAGAAGATACTCTCACTCCCGGCAGTCCCTTCGTTGGTATCGCCCCGGGAGCTAGCTTTGGTCCGGCTAAGAAGTGGCCCTTGGAAAACTTTACGGGACTTCTTAATAAATATATAGAACTCCATAAGGCAGTACCAGTGATACTTGGCGGCGATGGCGACAAGGAAGACGCAAAGAAAATATCAGAGGGACTAACTACGAGGCATATAAATCTTGTGGGAAAACTTACCCTTCGTCAATCTATGGCAGTTATGAGCCTCTTGAATGTTTTTATAACAAACGATTCTGGACCTATGCATATTGCAAGCGCTATGGGTGTCAGCACAGTGGCGCTTTTTGGTTCTACATCTTCTACTCATACAGGTCCACTAGCTAAGAATACAATAGTGGTTTATGACGGCATAGAATGCAGTCCCTGTTTTAAGAGGACTTGTCCTTATGGTCATTATGATTGTTTTAAAGGTTTAACAGTAGATAGAGTTTATGACGAATGCGAAAAAATTCGCGGAGACGCATTATGGCAAAAAGAGCAGCTTTTCTCGATAGAGACGGCACAGTAAACATAGACCCGGGTTATATAGGCAATCCCGATGACATGGAGCTTTTTCCTCATGTAGGGGAAGCAATAAAAAAACTAAAGGACAATGGTTTTTTAGTGTTTATTGTTTCCAACCAATCAGGGATTGGCAGGGGGTATTTTACGGTCGATGATTTGGGGAAAGTTCATGAGAGGTTTTTATCTCTTTTAAGTGAGTCAGGAGCCTCTAACTTTACTGGTGAGATTATAGACAAGATTTATTATTGCCCTCATAAACCGGATGAGGGTTGTAGTTGCCGTAAGCCCGCCGCAGGTTTAATAGACAGAGCCTGCAAGGACTTTGACATAGATTTGGAAAATTCCTTCGTAATAGGCGACAGGAATAAGGATTTAGAGATGGCAGAAAACGCCGGCATTAAATCAGTTCTTGTAAAAACCGGTTATGGTGAGAAGGAAAGTGGTGACCTTACTGCCCCGTGCAATTACATTGCCGAGGATTTAAAAGATGCAGTAGAGTGGATATTGGAGGATGGTAAAAACTAGGTGCGTTTATTAATTATAAAACTCTCATCCATAGGAGATGTGGTTCATACTTTGCCAGCTCTGAGCGCATTGAAATCAGCCCTGCCTAACACGGAGATTGACTGGATAGTAGAAGAATCTGCCGGAGAGATTCTTCGCGGCTCGAAACTCATAAAAAATCTTTATGTAGTCAAGAACAGAGGGTGGTCACATAGTTTTGATAAAAGCAGGGAAGTTACCAGGGAGTTAAAGAAGAGGAATTACGACATTGTTATAGATTTTCAGGGCCTTCTTAAAAGTGCTCTCTGGGTTCTTGCAAGCGGGGGAAAAAGGAAAATAGGTTTTTCCAATTACAGGGAGTTTAGTTCCTTTTTTTTAAACGAGAAACTCCCTGCCTATGATAAAAACAAACACGCAGTGGATAGGTATTTAGACCTGGCCCGTTATGTAATAGAAGGTCAGGGGAGGAAGTTAGGTCCTATAAAATTCGATTTTCCTATAAACGATAAAACAAAGGAAAATGTAGATAAACTTTTAAGTGGGTTAGGTTTGGAAGGAAAAGAATTTTTTGTTGTTGCTCCTGTAGCAAGGTGGACCACAAAGATGTGGAAGGCAGACAGTTTTGCAGAGGTTATAAAAGAAGTTACAACAAAGTATAACCTTCATTGTCTTGTTGCCGGCGCTCCTGACGATTTTGAATACTGCCAGGACATTGCAAACATGGTTGGCAGTAAGGCTGCAAACATTTGTTCCAAAACAAGTTTGAAAGATTTTGCCCAGCTTGCTGGGATGGCAAAGTTTTCCCTGACAGTGGACTCTGGTCCTATGCATATATCGGCGGCTATGGGCACTCCTACAATTGCAGTCTTTGGCGCAACATCAAAGGAGAGGACCGGCCCCTACGGGGAAGGTAATGTTGTTATAAGAGCAGGAGTTAGTTGCAGCCCCTGTTTCTCCAGGGTTTGTTTGTATGAAAACAAAAAGGAATATATGCAGTGTATGGAAAAGATAACTGCAGAAGAAGTTGTAAGTGCAATTAATGAAGTTATTGGTAGGAGTAGCGGGGAGTAATGGAAAGTTTGATTACATTAGACTATTGGCTTTTTGAAATTATTAACATTCAGATGAGCAGCCCCTTTTTGGATGTTTTGTTCCATCCACTTAGCAATAAGTGGGTAATTCGTTTTGCCGTTGTCTTTGCCATGTTCATGTTTTTCTCTCTTGGTACGCCTCGTCTTAGGTGGGTTATTGTACTCACTGCTTCGGCGCTGCTTTTAACGGACATGACAGTTGTCATCTTAAAAGAAGTTTTCTCCAGAGTCAGGCCTTGCGAGGCCTTTGAGGGGGCTATTGTGTTGGCTGGGTGCAGCGACTCTTATGGGTTTCCTTCTCGCCACACGGCGGATATTTTTTCTATGGCAGTGTTTTTAAGCGCTATTTATTCCAGCCGCAGTCTTTGGTTTATGTTGATTGCCGTTTATTTGGGGTTTTCCAGAATATATTTAGGTTTGCACTACCCTTTCGATGTTATGGCAGGAATTTTTGTCGGTTCAATTATAGGGGTGTTATTTTTGTGGGTAGATAGTGTCTATTATGAGAAGGTTAGGCTTAAGTATAACTTTTAGTAATTTTAGAGGGATTTTTTTTAATTATTACTCAGAAAATGTGATA
>CBDUXU010000037.1:0-17377 GCA_965371285.1 uncultured bacterium
CGTAGGAGTGAAAGGTTCCAGAGTTCAATCTGTTGTGCAGGAACTCAAGGGGGAGAAGATTGATATTGTTCACTGGTCAGAAGACCCGGCAATATTAGCAAAAAACACTTTATCTCCAGCCCAAATATCCAGAGTAGCAATTGATGAAGATGAACATTCATTAGAGGTGATTGTTCCTGATGACCAGTTGTCTCTTGCTATAGGTAAGAAGGGTCAAAATGTAAGGCTGGCTGCAAAACTCACTGGCTGGAAGATTGATATTCAAACCGAAAGCGATATTCAGGGCGAAGGGGCATCAAGCGAGGCTCTTACCCCTGATGAGCAGTTAAAAATGGAAGTAAAAGCTGCAGAGGCAAGAGAGAATGCAGCAAATAACGCAGGTGATGCAGGCAGTACCGATAATGGTGAGACAAGCGTTTCTGACTTACCCGGAGTAGGCCCTAAGATTGCCGAGGCACTAGTGGGAGCAGGTTATGCTACAATAGAGAGTCTCTCCGGCGTAGAAGCTTCAACTTTAGAAGAGGTAGAAGGCATTGGTAAGAAAAAAGCCCAGTCAATCACTGAGGCAGTGAAAGGTTTAGTTTCTTAAAAGTTATATAAACTATGGCAGAGAAGAAAACAGATAGCAAAAAAGCAGATGTAAAAGAGACCAGGGTCAAACCTAAGGTCATAAGGCGTAGGTCTGCCCCAAAGGTGGAAGTCGCGGAAGTTGTAGAAGCTAAGACTCCTGAAGTAGTCCTTGGCACTACTGAAGCTCAAGTGGAAACTGGAGTTAAGGTAGCAACTAAAAAGAAAACTACTAAGGAAAAAGCTGTAGAAGCAGAAGCAGCTCAAACCCCTGCCACGGAAGGAACAGCTGCCCCAGCCCAGCCGCCTGTAGAAGAGAAGAAAGATACTAGAGGTAAAAAAGAAGTTACTGTCTTTGGCGCAAAGGATTTTAAAAAGCCAACTCCGCCTCAAACTCCCGGAAGACCGGTATTTAGAAAAGGTAAAAAGTTTAGAGGTCAGAAGCAACCTTTCCGTAAACAAAGTAAACCGCAAATTTCCAGAGAACTTTTAAAAACTGAAATAACAACTCCTAAGGCCTCTAAGATGGTTGTTAAGATTGTTGATGCCATAACTGTTGGCGAACTCTCACAGAAGATGGGTGTTAAGTCCAGCGATATTATAAGAAAACTTATGTCTATGGATATTATGGCAACTGTTAACCAATTAATAGAGGTAGAAGCAGCAACTCTTATAGCGGAAGAATTTGGTTATGAAATTGAAAATGTTGCCTTGCAGGAAGACAGCTTTATTGATATGGAAGGCCACGAAGGTGAAGATATAGAAAAACTGCCTAGACCTCCTGTAGTAACAGTAATGGGTCATGTTGACCATGGTAAGACTTCACTGCTAGATGCTATTAGAAGTAAAAATGTTGTAAGCGGCGAAGCAGGGGGAATTACACAGCATATTGGTGCATACCATGTAGAGTTAGACAAAGGTAATATTACTTTCCTTGATACTCCCGGTCATGAAGCTTTTACGGCTATGAGGTCAAGGGGAGCAAGTGCAACCGACATTGTTATACTTGTTGTAGCTGCTGATGACGGTGTTATGCCCCAGACAGTTGAGGCAATAGACCATGCCAAGGCAGCTGATGTTCCGATTATTGTTGCTGTAAATAAAGTTGACTTACCTGGTGCAAACCCTGATAAGGTCAAACAAGCTTTAAGCGACTATGAACTGGTTCCGGAGGACTGGGGAGGCTCAACTATATTTGTAGATGTTTCTGCTAAGGAAGGCACTAACCTGGATAAACTCCTTGAGATGATACTACTTCAATCTGAAATGTTAGAGCTTAAAGCTCCTGTAGATGTTCATGCAAAGGGCATTATTGTTGAAGCAAAATTAGATAAAGGCAGGGGCGCAGTTAGTACTGTTTTAGTTCAAAGCGGAACTTTAAAAGTAGGAGACGCTGTAATAGCCGGAACCTGTTCAGGCAGGGTAAGGGCAATGCTTAGCGACTGGGGAGAGAGAATTGACACTGCCGGCCCATCAATGCCTGTTGAGGTAATTGGTATTGCCGATGTTCCACTGGCAGGGGATGTGTTTGTTGCCCTTAAAGATGAGGCTTCTGCCCGTCAGTTGGCAGGTTTAAGGCAAGACAAAATCCAGCAAATTGCAGCCTCCAAGTCTTCTCGTGTTACTCTGGAAGACCTTTATGACCATATTAGTTTAGGTGAAATGCAGGAACTTAATGTTATTATAAAAGGTGATGTTCAGGGTTCTGTTGAAGCGGTTAAGGACTCGCTGCTTAAGATTACATCTGATGAGATAAGACTTAAAGTCCTCCATGTCGGAGTTGGTGGTATTAGCGAGGGAGATGTTATGCTTGCTTCTGCTTCCAACGCTATTGTTGTTGGTTTTAATGTAAGGCCGGAGGTGAAAGCTGCCGCTCTTGCTGAAAAAGAAAATGTTGATGTAAGACTTTATAATATTATTTATGACTTGGTTGAAGAAATCAGGCAAGCCTTTGAAGGAATGCTCAAGCCAATCATTACAGAAGAAGTTCTAGGCAGGGTTGAAATTAGAGAAGTATTTAAGGTTTCCAGGCTTGGAAACATTGCCGGTTGTCATGTAACCGATGGGCTTATTAAAAGAGACGCAAAAATCAGGCTCATAAGAGACAATGTAGTAATTTATGAGGGAGAGCTTGCTTCTCTTAAAAGATTTAAAGATGATGCAAAGGAAGTAAAGAGCGGGTTTGAGTGCGGACTTTCAATTCAGGGTTATAACGACATAAAAGTTGGAGATGTTGTTGAACCTTATGAATTAAAAGAAGAAGCAGCGAAGCTTTAATAGAGGTACAAAATAGTATGGCAAGAGGCGGGAGAGGCTCAAAAGGCGGCAGTGGCGGATATGACCGTCCTACAAGAGTTGGAGATTTAATTAAACAAGAAATAGCCACCATGCTCATCTACGGCGACATTAAAGACCCAAGAGTGGGGCTTGTCACCATAACAGATGTTAAGATGACAAGGGATTTAAAAAACGCCAGGGTGTTTTTCACGATGACAGGGGCAAGTCTCCAAGATGGTTTGAAGGTAGAAGGCAGCAAGGCTGACGGCAGCGACACAAGCAGTGAGGCTAGAAGTGTACGGAGAGGTCTTCAAAATGCATCGGGTTTTATAAGGCGAGAGCTTGGAAAGAAACTTAGTTTAAAATATATACCGGTTATAACTTTTGAGTACGACTCATCACTTGATTATGCTACAAAAATTAATAAAGTGATAACGGACATAAATAAAGAAGAAGGTAGCGATTAAAATATATGTCACAACTTGAAGTAGATAAAAAGATTTACCAGGAAGTAATTGATGTTATAAATAACAACCAACGTTTCATGTGTGTTGCCCATGTTAACCCCGAAGGCGATGCATTGGGTTCTCTCTTAGGTGTTTACCACATGTTAAAGGGGATGGGTAAGGAAGTAGTGCCCTACCTGGAAGATGAAGTGCCTGATATACTTGAGTTTTTGCCTGGGTCCAAAGATGTGGTGCATGACTTATCCAATGAAGCTCCCTTTGATGTTACTATTGGAGTTGATTGTGGAAACCTGGATAGATTTGGAAAAAGATTTGTTGAGTTCGGCGAGTTTGGAACTATAGTTAATTTGGACCATCATGTTAGTAACGACATGTTCGGCCATGTTAATGTTGTATTGCCTGAGGCTTGCGCATCAGGGGAGGTTGTTTATGACCTCTGCAAGGCTATTGGCGCTGAGGTAACTCCTGATATTGCTACCGTTTTGTACACTGCAATAGAAACTGATACAGGGAGCTTCCGTTATGAGTGTACATCTCCTGAGGCTTTAATGAAGGCAGGTGAACTGGTTGCACATGGCGCAGACCCGTGGAATATAAGCGAGAATGTTTATGAGAACTATCCTGCTAAAAAACACAAACTTTTAGGTAAAGTACTTGATACATTAGAAGTGTTAGACGGCGGTATTGTAGCAACCCTTAGGGTAACTCCCGAGATGCAAGCCGAAACCGGCGCCGGAACTTTCGACTCAGACGGGTTCGTAAATTATGCAAGAAGCATTAAAGGTGTTGATGTAGGACTGCTTGTAAGGACTGAGGCAGAAGGGCTTCAAAAGGTCAGCCTAAGGAGTAAGGGGCTGGTAGATGTCTCTAAAGTGGCAGGCAAGTTTGGCGGAGGCGGTCATATGAGAGCCTCCGGGTGCTTGATAAAGGGGACCCAAGATGAAGCTCTGAACCAAGTTGTAGAAGAAATCAATAAGTGCTTGAAATAATATAGGCAAATGATAGACGGAATACTTATAATAGATAAAGAAACGGATATGACATCTCACGATGCTGTTCGCATAGTTAAAAGAACTCTTGGCGCCAAGAAGGTTGGTCATCTGGGCACTCTTGACCCGAGTGCAACAGGAGTTCTGGCTCTGGTCATAAACAAGGCTACAAAGTATGCAGATAAATTTGGCGGAGGGGAGAAGATATACTCAGCCACTGTCAAACTTGGCGAGGTAACCGATACCTATGATCAGGAAGGCAAAATAACTGAGATAAAAAGCGTTGAAGGTGTTACAGCCGGCGATGTAGAAAAAGCTCTTAAAAGTTTTGTAGGTAAGATTAGCCAGTTGCCTCCAATGTTTTCTGCAGTAAAGAAAAACGGCACTCCTCTTTATAAACTCGCCAGAAAAGGCATTGAAGTAGAAAGAGAAGCAAAAGAGGTTGAGATTTTTAAAATTGACAGTATTGAAGTTGACATGCCAAATGTTAGCTTTAAGGTTTCTTGTTCCAGAGGTACCTACATAAGAACTTTGGCTTTTGACTTGGGAGAGAAGTTAGGAGTAGGTGGTCATCTAACAGCTCTTCGCAGGACAGGAAGCGGAATGTTTCATATAGAAGACTCGGTTAGCCCCCGTTTGAACAAAGAGGAGTTGGAAGAGAGAATTATTCCCTTAGGAAAACTCCTGATGGAATTTGAAGAAAAAATGGAAGAAAAAACAGGAGTAAGTGCTGCTACTACAGGTGGTATTTCTTCTGACAATAGTATAAATAAAACAGCAAATCTGTAGTAATATAAAACAAGTTTCAGGAGGAAGTAATAATGTTAAGTAATGAAGAGAAAAAATCAGTTGTAGCAGAGTACAAAACGCATGATAGTGATACAGGTTCCCCTGAGGTTCAGGTAGCTCTCCTTAGCGCAAGAATCAAACAGTTAGACCCTCACTTTAAGTCTAACAAAGGTGATCATCATTCAAGAAGAGGACTGCTAAAGATAGTTGGCAGAAGAAGAAGACTTCTTGATTACCTGAAACGCAAAGATTTTGATCGTTATAAGTCATTGATTGAAAGACTAGGACTGCGTAGATAATAGTAGTTTTAGTTGCAACTAGACAGGCCTCGTTTTTTATATAGAGGTAAATAAAAAAACAAATAGGCGTAGTGATTGGGAGTTTGAAACTTTCCGGTTACTATAATGACCGGGAAGAAAAGAGAAAAACATGGTAAAGCAATATGAAGTGGATTTTGGCGGAAAAAATTTAATTATAGAAACAGGTAAGATGGCCAAACAGGCCGGCGGTTCTTGCACGGTAACTTACGGGGACACAATTGTCTTGGTTACAGCGTGCAGGTCTTCTACCCAGCCGGAGGGAATTGATTTCCTTCCTCTTACGGTTAATTATATGGAGATGAGTTATTCGGCAGGTAAGATTCCGGGAGGATTCTTCAAAAGAGAAGGTCGTCAATCGGAGAAAGAGGTACTCTGTTCAAGGCTAATTGACA
The DNA here is from genome assembly GCA_965371285.1 of uncultured bacterium. GTDB lineage: Bacteria > Desulfobacterota > GWC2-55-46 > GWC2-55-46 > DRQE01 > CBDUXU01. Next base: position 5,802 of record CBDUXU010000037.1, read on the forward strand.
GGCCTCTTAGGCCGTTATTTGAAGATGGTTACGGAGCAGAGACTCAGGTTATAGCAACAGTGTTGTCTGCTGACCACCAGTGCGACCCGGAGGTTTTGGCAATGATTGGCGCATCAGCTGCCCTTTGCCTGTCAGATATTCCATTTAAAGGCCCCATTGCAGGCATAAGAGTTGCAATGCTTGACGGCAAACTAGTTTGCAACCCGACTATAGAAGAGCAAAAAGAATCTACGCTCGACCTTTTAGTTGCAGGCGGCGAAAAGGCAATTATGATGGTAGAAGGAGGGGCTGAGTTTGCATCAGAGGCTAGTATGATTGAAGCTCTTAAGTTTGCCGAAGATAATATGGCTCCTGTTATTGAACTTCAAAAGAAGATGAGAGATGAGCTTGGCAAAACCAATATAGCTGTGGAGGCTCCCGTAGCTGACATAGCGCTTGAAGCTAGAGTTAAGGAAACACTTGGCAGCAAGCTAGAAGACGCCCTCAAAATTTCTGAGAAGATGGAGCGTTACGCAACCCTTGACACTGTCAAGTCTGAATTAAAAGCAGCTTTGGCAGAAGAGTTTGAAGGCAGGGAAGGTGAAATCTCAGCTTGCTTTGCCGGTTTAAAATACAGCATTATGAGAAATGATATTCTTAAAACCAAAAAGAGAATCGGCGGCAGAGGTTTAACTGAAGTAAGAGACATTACCTGCGAAATCGGAATACTTCCAAGAGCTCATGGTTCTGCTCTTTTTACAAGAGGTGAGACCCAGGCTTTAGTTGTTGCAACTCTAGGTACATCCGATGACGAACAAAAGATAGATGCCCTGTCCGGTTGGTATCAAAAGAAGTTTATGCTCCACTATAACTTCCCTCCATATTGTGTAGGTGAGGTTAGGTTTTTAAGAGGAGCATCTCGCAGAGAAGTTGGTCATGGCTCCCTTGCCGAGAGAGCAGTTGCAAAGATTATACCAAAAGAAGATTATGAATATACAGTAAGGCTTGTAAGTGATGTTTTAGAGTCTAACGGTTCTTCTTCAATGGCTAGTGTTTGCGGAGGTTCGCTTGCTCTTATGGATGCAGGGGTACCGGTGAAAGATCATGTTGCAGGTATTGCAATGGGTCTTATTAAAGAAGGTGATGACTATGTAATCCTCTCCGACATTCTTGGAGACGAAGATCACTTGGGTGATATGGACTTTAAGGTTGCTGGGACAAAAGAAGGTATTACATCTATCCAAATGGATATAAAAATTGCCGGTGTAAGTTCAACTCTCTTAGAAGAAGCTCTTGCCCAGGCATTTGCGGGCAGACTTCATATAATCGGCTGCATGGAAAAAGCCATCGCCAAACCAAGGGACGAGATGAGTGAGTATGCACCTCGCATAGTTACCTTGCAGGTAAGCACTGACAAGATTAAAGATGTTATTGGCCCTGGCGGTAAGAATATTAAAAACATTGTTGCCACAACCGGCGTTAAAATCGATATTGATGATACTGGTAAGGTAAACATTGCTTCAACTGATGAGGAAGCCTCAGCAAAAGCTGTAGCTATGGTTGAAGGGCTAACTGCCGAGGCTGAAGTCGGAAGAATCTATCAGGGAACAGTAAGAAAGATTACTGACTTTGGTGCATTTATTGAGATTCTGCCTGGCACAGACGGGCTTTGCCATATCTCACAGATTGCCGAAGAAAGGGTGCAAAATGTCACTGACTTTATGAAAGAAGGCGACATTGTCCCTGTTAAGGTAATCGAGGTTGATAGAACCGGTAAAATAAGACTTTCCAGAAAAGAAGCACTGGAAGATACTAAAGAAGATTAGTTCTGTTTGTTTTGAAAAACACACAATAAGCACGGTCTTTAATTAGGCCGTGCTTTTTTGGTTTTGCTAGATTTAACTATTAGAATTGGTGTATAATTAAGCATTAATATTTTATTCTTAAAATAACAAACAAAGGTTAACTTTATATAGATGTTTAAAATTGATAGGTCTTGTTTAGATAGTGGAATTGAGGTAATTACTGAAACTATGCCCGGTGTGGAATCTTCTACAATAGGTTTTTGGGTGAAAACCGGTTCGAGAGATGAAGCGGCTGCTGTGGGAGGGGTTAGCCATTTCATAGAACATCTCCTCTTTAAGGGTACTAAGCGCAGGTCTCCCCTGGATATCTCTAGAGAAATAGAAAGAGTTGGAGGCATATTAAATGCCTTTACAGGCAGGGAGTTTACCTGTTTTTATGTGAAGGTTTTAAACAAGGATATTCCCCTGGCCATAGACCTGCTTTCTGACATTCTGACAGAATCTACATTTGATGAGACTGAGATAGATAAAGAACGACAGGTAGTGCTCCAAGAAATTCACATGGTCGATGATACGCCTGATGATTTGGTCCACGACCTTTTTGCTGAAAGATTCTGGAACGGCCACAGGATAGGAAGCCCTACTCTTGGATTAAGTGATACAATAAAAAACATACCAAGAGATAAAATTTTAGAATATTTTAATAAACATTATACATCTGAGAATATGTTCATAACTGCAGCAGGGGGGATTACCCATGATGAAGTTCTTTCGCATTTAGGCAGTGGTTTTAAGGGTAACGGTAACGGCGCCGCCAGCGGCAATGACTTTGGACTGCCCAAGCAGACGAGCGGAATTAAAATTGTAGAGAAAGATTTAGAGCAGGTGCACATTTGTCTTGGAGTGCCGGCTATGGAACAGTCGAATTCAGATAGGTATAAACTCTATTTAGCCAATAACATATTGGGCAGCGGTATGAGTTCCAGGCTCTTCCAGAAGATTAGGGAAGACCGGGGGCTTGCTTATTCTGTTTATTCTTTTTTAAGTCTTTATAGGGACGCAGGTATGGCGGGAGTTTATGTTGGTACTACAAAAGAGCATTTCTCTGAATCTGTGGAGATTATCCTAAATGAGTATAATAAGATGGCAGATGATATTACAGAAGAAGAGCTCACCGATGCCAAGGAACAGCTAAAGGGCGGAATAATTTTAGGACTTGAGGCAAGTGATTCAAGAATGATGAAGTTAGCAAGAGACTTTATTTATTATGGCAAGTCACTACCTGTAAGTGAGATTGTAGAAGAGATTGAGAAGGTCTCTCTCAGTGATGCAAAGGGTATAGTAGAAGAGTACTTTGTCCCGTCTAGGGTGACTTTAGTGGCAGTAGGAAATGTAGAAGAGTCTGCATTATCAAATATTTTATAGAGGATAACAACTTATGAGAATACTTGTAGTAGAAGATGAAAAAAAAGTTGCAGCATTTATAAAAAGAGGACTCTCTCAGGAAGGTTACGCAGTGGATATTGCTGCTGATGGTATGGCAGGGCAAGAGCTTGCAGAAGCTAATAAATACGACGCAATTATACTGGACATAATGCTTCCTAAAAAAAGCGGACTTGAGCTTTTAAAAGACATCAAAGACAGGGGGGTAGAAGCTCCTGTGCTTTTGTTAACTGCAAGAGATACGGTTGAAGACAGGGTTAGCGGCTTAAATTTAGGGGCCGATGATTACCTGACAAAACCTTTTGCCTTTGAAGAACTGGTTGCAAGGGTGAAGGCGCTCCTTAGGCGCGGCGGGTCAGGGGTAAGTGTTCTCCAATACGAGGACCTGTCTCTTAATCCCACTACCCGCAAGGCAACAAAAGGCGATGAAGAGATTGAGTTAACTTTAAAAGAATATGCCCTGCTTGAATATTTTCTCAGAAACCCTGAGAGGGTGCTCTCAAGGGCAGTAATTGCAGAACATGTTTGGGACCAGAACTTTGACAGCGAAACAAATGTAGTAGATGTTTATATAAACCATTTAAGGAACAAAGTAGATAAATCTGAATCAAATAAACTTATTCACACCGTTAGAGGTGTTGGTTATGTTCTTAAAACATAAAAATAAAACATGTTTTCCAAAAAAATAGAAAAAGAATTAATCTCTATTGTAGGCAGGGACCAGGTTTCTTTTGAAAAAGAAGAAATTATTTGTTATTCCTACGATGCCACAAATGTATCTCATCTTCCTGATGGGGTGATATTTCCAAAAAATGCACAAGAGATTTCCCTTATTATGAAACTTGCCAATAAGGAGAAGTTTTATGTCGTACCGCGAGGTGCCGGCAGTGGCATGACAGGCGGCAGTCTTCCAACTATGGGGGGGCTTATTCTCTCTACAGAGAGACTAACAAACATATTAGAAATAGATGAGGCCAATATGCAGGCAGTAGTTGAGCCGGGGGTTGTTACATATGACCTGCAAATTGCCGTGGAAAAGCTGGGGCTTTTTTATCCCCCTGACCCATCTAGCTTGAAGTTCTCTACAATTGGCGGAAATATTGCCGAATGTGCAGGAGGCCCTAGAGCCGTTAAGTATGGCGTTACTAAGGACTATGTGATGAGCCTTGAGGTGGTGCTTCCCGGCGGGCAAATTATAAATACAGGTGTGCAAACAGTAAAAGGCGTTGTTGGTTATGACATTACAAGGCTTATGGTTGGCTCTGAGGGGACTTTAGGTATAGTTACAAAGGCCAGGCTTAAACTTTTGCCTAAACCTCGCAGAGTAGCTACAATGCTCGGTGTGTTTGATAGTGTTAGGGCTTCATCTATGGCAGTAGAGAAGATTATGACTTCCAAGATTATACCTTCTGCGCTGGAACTTATGGACGAGGTCTGCGTGAAATGTTTAAGAGATGTTTCTACCACGGAAATTCCGGAGGCAAAGTCCCTTTTAATAGTAGAGACAGACGGGAGCGATGAGACTGCCAAAAATGACGGAGAGACTTTAAAAAACCTTCTGCTTGACGCAGGAGCAACCTCCGTTAAGTTTGCTAAGTCTACCGAAGAGGCGGAAGATATCTGGAACACCCGCCGTCAAATGAGTCAGGCAATAACGAAACTAAAACCCAAAAAATTAAATGAAGACATAGTAGTACCAAGGGCAAATATTGCAGATTTAATGTTGGGGGTGGCGGAAATTTCAAAAAAACATAATGTTATAATTGCATCTTTTGGTCATGCAGGAGACGGTAACATTCATGTTAATACTATGTACGACAACAAAGATGCTGCCGAGATGGCAAGGGCCCTGTTGGCAGTAGAAGATGTCTTTGAACTTACTTTAAAACTCAATGGAACACTATCCGGTGAGCATGGTATTGGCATTACTAAATCCCCGTATCTTTCTATGGAACTTGCCCCGGAGGTTGTAGAGCTGATGAAGAACATAAAAAAAGTTTTTGACCCGAATAATATTTTAAACCCGGGGAAGATATTTTCTGACAAAAATACTAAAGTCTCTCTTATTCGTTAGGCGCCAGCTGACTGAGACTATTAAGAGTTGCAACTCAATATATGAACTTATCTCAATTAATAGAATCTATACCAGATGAAGAAACCTGCATTAAATGCGGGTCATGTAGGTCTGTTTGCCCTACATTTAACTCTGCTCACCGAGAAGGTGCAAGCGCTAGGGGAAAGCTTGCTCTAATAGACGCCAAGTTCCACGGTGAGGATGATTTTGGTAATGTCTTTTTAAAACACCTAAACGAATGTACTCTTTGCGGAGCTTGTTATGATGTTTGCCCAAAAGATGTCAACACCCCTGAGCTTGTTATGGCTGCAAGGGCTGAAGTCGTCAGGAGCGGGGGGCTTAGTTTTTTTAAGCGGTTTGTTTTTAGAAAAGTATTTTTTTGGGATAACCTTATGGAATTAGGTATAAGGGTTGCTTCACTATTTCAAACCCTGTTATTTAAAAAGACTGCCAGCGGAGAAGGTCAGGTGTCACGGTTTTCAATTTTGCCTGTTATTGGCAAGGGCAGGCTACTTCCAATACTTCCCCATAAATCCTTTATGCAGTCCAGCGTGGCAGTAAGCCATAAAAACCCTGAAGTAACCAAAAAAATAAAGGCATCTTTTTTTGTAGGCTGCGGAATTAACTACCTGGTCACTAATGTAGGGGACGCCACTGTGAATGTTATAGAAAAGGCAGGAGGCTCTGTGTTTATTCCAAAAGGGCAGCTTTGCTGCGGAATGCCTGCTGTGGCATCAGGGGATTTTGAAAGTGCTAGAGCACTAGCCTTAAGGAATATTGATATCTTTGAAAAAGAGGATGTTGATTTTATTGTTACATCTTGCGCATCATGTGGCCATAATATGAAAGAGAATTATAAAACTCTTTTTGAGGACGAAAATGAAGAAACCCGCAAAAGGGTAGAATGGTATTCGTCCAGGGTCATGGACATTACTGAGTTTTTAGTTGATGAACTGGACTATAAACCGACCACTGATAAGGCGGATAGTTTATTCGCAGGGGGTGCGCCTGTCTCTTATCCCGCAGTTACTTACCATGATCCCTGCCATCTTGGCCGTGGTCAAGGGCTAAAAACCCAGCCCCGAGACCTTATTAAATCCACAGGAGCAGACCTTATTGAAATGGATAATCAATCCTGCTGCGGTCTTGGCGGAGGTCTTGTTTTTGAGAATTATGACATGACAATTGACATTTCAAAAAAGAAGGCTCTTTCGGTCAAGGAAACCGGGGCAAAAGTAGTGGCTACAGCTTGCCCCGGGTGTATGGTACAGATGAGGGACGGGCTAAATAAAGAAAAAGTAGATGTAGAGGTCAAACATATAGTAGAAATGCTTTAATATGGCTGTTTTATGTAGTATAGTTAGATATTGTAATTATCCGGTAATTTCATGCGGGAGGTCCAAGTGGCTGCAGATATTAGTGCAAAATCCAAAAAAATTAAGCTTTTTATCTTCGATATTGACGGTGTATTGACTGATGGTAAGATTATATACACCGACACAGGTCAGGAACTTAAATTCTTTGATGTTAAAGACGGGCACGGGATAAAGATTATGCAAAGAGCTGGAATTGAGGCAGCTTTTATTACTGCTCGTAATTCTAAAGTGGTTCAGGTTAGGGCGGAAGACCTTGGAATAAAGTATGTTTATCAGGGAAATTTAAATAAACTTGAGGCCTTTGATGATTTACTTACAAAGACCGGCCTGGACCCTGCGGAGGTAGCCTATATTGGAGATGATATTATAGACCTTCCAATACTTACCAGAGTGGGGCTTAGTTTTGCTGTTGGTGACGCAGTGGATGAAGTAAAAGGTGCAGTAGATGTGGTTACTGCAAAGTTTGGTGGTAATGGCGCGGTAAGAGAGGCAGTGGAGCTTCTCCTCAAGTCTGCAGGTCATTGGGATAAAGCTACAGAGCGCTACAGGGTCTAGCATTACGGAGCGTTATAAGCAATAAAAACAACTAGTTAGACGTTTTTTTGCCGATTATGAGCTTTACAGGGTGTAGTTGTCGGTGATATAATTCAAATATGAGGAGAGGGCACCTTAGGTAGCAGTTCATAGAGGTTTTGCCCTTTTTTTGCGGTTAATTTGGACTATTAGGGATATAAGTTTTGAACAAGACACTTAGGACATTTTTATACATCTTCATATTCTCTGCAATTGGAGCTATTATTTTTCTTCTCTATAATCCTTTTGAGAGTAGGGAAGTTGAGTTTGCACGAAAAGTTATAACTGAAAAGGTTAAAAGTAAAACAAACTCTATAGTTAAAAAAGAAAAGCAAACTCCAACAATGGAGAGGTTTACTTATACTAGCGAAAAAGACGGCAAGGTTGAATGGTCACTTACATCAACCTCCGGTACCCGCTCCGGCGATGGCGACCTTATAAATTTGGAAGGTATTGATTTAGTTTTTTATTCCAGTGATGGCAGCAGAAACACTTTAAAAGCAAAAACCGGCAGTTTCGTAGCGAAGGACAGCAGAGTCAGGTTAGATGGGAATATTGTTCTTCTTAGCGACAAGGGACTTCGTTTGGAAGCGGACACCCTCGATTATCTGGTCTCCAAAAGAGTTATAGAGACTGAGACCTCGGTCAGCGTACATGGTGATAAGTTTGACATAAAAGGTACCGGTCTCAAGATGGATATAGATAGCGGCGACTTTGAGTTTAAAAGCTCCGTATCAGGGGGGTTTATGTATGGCTTCCTGTAAAGTTATTGCCGTTCTTATTGTATTAATTTGCACTTCTTCTTTTTCTATGGCGGCCTCCAGTATGGACTGGGTCTCTGTTACCTCGGACTCTCTTGAGGGGTCTCGTGGCAGCGGTTGTGTGATGTTTAAAGGTAATGTAGTTGTAGAAGGTAAGATGGTTCTCTGTAGTGATGAGTTTAAAGTTACATATACGGAAAGTAAAGTTATAAAAGATGTTATTGCCACCGGCAGGGTTAAAGTTTTTAAAGATAATAAAAAAGCTAGTGGAGATAAGGCGGTATATAGTAAAACTGACGGCACTATTACTATCACAGGCAGCGCAGTGCTTAGTGAGTGTCAGGGAGATGTGTCAGGAGAGAGTATTGTTTTTAAAATAGACGGCAGCGGCGCTGAGATACTAGGCTCAGGCGACGCCTCTGATGAAGACAGCAGGGCTAGTGTTACTCTTATCTCAGATAAGAAATGTGATGAAAAATCGGATATTAATTATATAAAGAGGGTAGAGAGTGCGGCAGATTTGTGCAGAGAATTTAACTAAGTCCTTTAGCGGTAGAACTGTAGTTGACGGCATAAGCCTAAGCGTTTCCGAGGGCGAGGTTGTCGGTCTCCTTGGCCCTAACGGTGCTGGCAAGACAACCACTTTTTATATGATAGTCGGTCTTGTTTTGCCCGATAGTGGCACTGTTAAGTTAGATGGTAAAGATATTGGCGACATGCCTATGTATAAAAGGGCAAGAAAAGGTGTTGGTTACCTGCCTCAAGAAGCATCTGTATTTAGGAAGTTATCGGTAGAAGATAATATAAAGGCAGTGCTTGAAGGTTTTGTGCCTCCCGATGAGATAGCTGAAGTGGTAGAGAGAGAATTAGAAAGTTTAAATATCGGTCATATAAGAAAATTAAAGGGATATGCACTCTCCGGCGGTGAGCGTCGCAGAGTGGAAATAGCCAGGGCTATGGCAAAGAAACCTTCTTTTATATTACTTGATGAACCCTTTGCCGGAGTTGACCCTATTGCAGTAAGTGACATTCAGGATATAGTCAGAGATTTAAAAGACAGGGGTATAGGTGTTCTTATTACGGACCATAATGTTGGAGCTACTCTTGGTATATGTGACAGGGCTTATATAGTCGAGAGCGGAAAGATATTAATGTCCGGCAGTCCCGGTGAAATCGTAGATAGCAGCGAGGTCAGGGATGCCTACCTTGGTGAGAGGTTTAAATTGTAGATGGCAATTGAGTTAAAACAACAGTTAAAACTTTCTCAAAAGTTGATGATGACTCCCCAGCTTCAGCAGGCCATTAAACTCCTGCAGATGACAAGGCTCGAGGTTGCCGAGATGGTTAGAGAAGAGCTGGAAAGTAACCCAGTGTTAGAGGAGGATTTAACAGCCGAGTCAAGCCAAACTGAGGTCTCAGAGGAGGAGGCAGAAGACCATAGTAAGGATAAGGCGGAAATTGATATGCAGGAGTATCTGCAAAGTTATGAGACAGGCAGTGAGTCAAGGGGAATAGACTTTAGTGAAAATAAAGAAGATACTTTTTTTGATAAAGGGGGGGTAGAAACAGGTATTGACCTTGGCGACCACCTTTTAATGCAGTTATCTATGAGCGAGCTGACAGGGGAGCAAAGGCAAATAGGAGAGTTTATAATAGGCAATATAGATGAAAGTGGTTTTCTCAGGATGATTGACCAGGGAGATTTTACCGACGATGAACATATAAGTGCTTCAATTGATTTTATAGTTAATGATGTTCATGCTTCTAAAGAAGATGTTGTTAAAACCTTAGAAGTTATTCATACATTTGATCCCTCAGGTGTTGGAGCATGTAATACAAAAGAGAGCCTCCTTATTCAAGCTCGCAGGCTGACTGTTAGAGATACCCTTGTGGAAAGAATTATTCAATCTTCTCTAAATTTAGTAGCAATAAAGAATTATAAAAAGATTGCAAAACAGCTATTTGTAACGGAAGAAGAAGTAATTGATGCTGTTAGAGTAATCGTTACAGTTCTGAAACCAATGCCTGGGAGCGGGTTTGGCACAGGAGGAGACAGGGTTATAGTACCTGATGTTTATGTCCGTAAGGTAGGGGGGGATTATGTCGTAGTAGCCAACGAAGACGGGCTCCCTAAACTCAGAGTAAATGCCTTTTACAAGAGTATGTTAAATAGCGGTGACCTCTCAGGGGTAGAAGGTAAGGATGCAAAAGGTTATATAAGGGAAAGACTTAGGGCTGCCCTTTGGATTATAAAAAGCGTATATCAAAGACAGAAAACTCTCTACAGCGTTACTGAGGCTATTACTCAGTTTCAAAAAGAATTCTTAGATAGGGGAGTCAAGTATTTAAGGCCGCTGGTTTTAAGGGATGTTGCAGATTATGTAGGCGTTCACGAGTCAACAGTAAGCAGGGTAACAAACGGCAAGTATGTAGAGACGCCGCGGGGAGTTTTTGAACTTAAATATTTTTTCACCAACTCCCTTACCGATAACGACGGGGAGGAAGTTTCGGTTGTTTATATAAAAGATAAAATGAAAAACCTTTTCAACGAGGAAGACGGGACCAAACCTCTTAGCGACCAGAAAATGGTGGAGGTTTTGAAAGATTCTGGAATTAATTTAGCAAGAAGGACTGTTGCAAAGTATAGGGAAGACTTGGGATACCTGTCTTCCAGTAAGAGAAAATCACTTTTTAAATAGATTTAAAATACTAAAAGAAGATAAACGGAGGTAATTATTATGCACATTTCAGTAACTTTTAGACATCTAGACAGCACGGATGCCGTAAGGGATTATGCCGAGGAGAAAAGCGAACATTTTGCAAAATTTTTAACAGAACCTGCGGAAATACATTGGGTTTTAAGTGTAGAAAAGGTAAGGCATTTTGCCGAGGCTACTGTAAATGCAGGCGGTATCAGTGTAAATGCAAAAGAAGAAAATCCTGATATGTATGCAGCAATAGATAAAACTGCTGCAAGGATTAAAAGCCAGGTGTTAAAACATAAGGAAAAACTGAAAAACCACAAGTTTAAAGAAGGTGAAGAGTCTAGTGTTAAGTTTCAGGGAGAAGAGTAAGAGTCATTAAAAATTTTAGAATAGGAATTTTTATCAATGGTGTTAGCAGATACAATTATTAAGGACTGTGTTGTATGTGAACTTAATTCGAAAGAAAAATCTGAAATTATAGATGAACTGTCCAGTAACCTTTCAAGTTATATCGAAGAGGTATCCAGAGAAGATGTTTTGACATCCATACTGGAGAGAGAAAAGTTAGGCAGCACAGGGATAGGCTACGGAGTTGCTATCCCCCACGGCAAGGTTGAGGGGATTAGTAAGGTTTATATTTCCTTTGGGAGAAGCACAGATGGTGTTGACTTTGATTCTATCGACGATAAACCTGCTCATTTATTTTTCCTAATCATTGCTCCTATGGATTCAAGCGCACTACATCTGAAGGCTCTGGCCTCTATATCAGGGCTTTTGAAAGAAGAGCAGTTTCGCAAGCAATTAATGAAGGCAAAAGACTCAGCTGAAATTTATAATATTATTATTGAAGGCGAGAAATT
>CBDUXU010000038.1:0-17326 GCA_965371285.1 uncultured bacterium
ACTCCGTAAATGGGAGCCTTATAGAAGGGCCAAGGCAAGAGCCAGAGCCGAGGAGACTAAGGAAAATAAATATATAAAAGAATTTAAAGAAAGAGAAAGAGAAACTAAAAGGTTAAAGAGAATAGAGAGCATTAAGGTTAAGAAAGAAAGAGCGGCTGAGGCAAAAGAAAAACGAAGCGTGGATAGGCGGGAAAGATTAGAAGAGAAACACCAGGACCGTTATGAGGACAGGCGAGAAAGAAGAGAAGCCTTAGAAGAGAAACACCAGGACCGTTATGAAGACAGGCAAGAAAGAAAAGAAGCCTTAGAAGAGAAACACCAGGACCGTTATGAAGACAGACAAGAAAGAAAAGAAGATGCCAGGGAGAGACGCGTTAACCGTCGCAGTAAGAGAGATGAATTAAAAGAAGAAAAAGAAAGTAAACAGAAAAAGGTTAAAAAGAAAAAGGTAGTTAAGAAGAAGAAAAAAGCTAAAAAGAGCCTTTCTAAAGAATTTAAAAAATGTGTGGAAGAGGTTGGAAGCGAAGAAGAATGCGCTAAAGAGGAAGAAAAAAGAAAGAAAAAGAAGACTATAAATAGAAGTAAGTTTAAACATATTCAGTAGTTTTATAAAATAAAAAAGCAGCTTTACAAAAACGGAGTATCGTTAACATTCACTTGTTATGATGCTCCGTTTTTTTGTATAAGGCAAATTAATTGAAGGTCCTATGGAAAAAGAAGAGTTTGAATTAAATATAAAAGTTAATGACGAAGCAACAGTTAAAGTAGAAAATTTCAAGTCTGCTTCAGTAGATGCCCTTAATGAGCTTAACCGTGACTTCGAGACATCCAATGAAAAAATATTGAAGATGTCCGGCTCTGTTAACCATCTGGGAGGGAAGATAAATACCCTGTCTGTCATAAGTGATAGTTTCACTGGTTTTGCTGCATCATCTACGGATTTAAATACTAACTTCTCCGAAGCTACCGATCTGTTTATGGAAGACTTGGAGACCATGGGTCTTAGGTGGATGGATTTAAAATCTAATTTCACTGATTCAGGCACCTATACCGACCACTTGGATAGCGAGGCTGCTTATTATGATAATTCCTTTGATTTAGCAATGAGTCATCAGGAGAGGCTTCGCGCTGTTGAGAGTGAGGGGTGGGACGGGAGGCTCGCTTCTGCAGGAACGGCGGCCGGTGACATGGCAAACATACTGGGTAACCTCTATAAACTCACAGGGTCCAAAAACAAAGCTATGTTTGCAGTTATGAAAAGTTTTGCCATAGCTGAGGCTGTCATTCAGGGATACCGGGCTGCCCAAGGCGCTTATGCAATGGGCAGTGTTATTGGCGGGCCAATTCTCGGTGCTGCTTTTGCAGCTGCAGCTCTTGCAGCAAGTGCAGCCAGGATAAAGCAGATTTCTTCAACCGGTCCCGGCGGAGGAGGGGCAAGTTTAAGCTCCTCAGGCAGCAGCTTCAGGGGCGGAGCAGGCAGGAATCAAATTCCCCAAAGAGTTTCTAAAGAAGAAAAACAACAGACTCAAACAGTCGTAGTGAATATCCATAACCCCCTTAGTGAGGGTAACTGGGATTTAATAGGGGAAGATATTATTAAAAGTATCAACAAGGCAGGGGAAAGAAATATTGAGTTAACTATTAGTACGAATGAGAATAATTAATAAAAAAAATAATATAAGGAAGAGTTAATTATGGCCGCTTGGGCAAAGATAAAATTTTTTTGGGATACCATGCTTGGCTCTAGAGAGTCAAGCTTGAGTGTTACAAGTACAGAGACAGTAGGTGATTACAGCGTAGATTATATCCATAACTGGCTGGAAGTTGGCAGTTGGAAATCAGCAAACCAGACAACACCGATTTACATAACTTACGACTCCGGTGTCGGCAACACAAAAGAAGCTGATTATTTAACAATTTTAGGCCATAACTTATTTACTGTAGGGGCTTTGGTTAGTTTGGAGTATTCATCAACAGGAGCTTGGTCTGGTGAAGAGGTAGCAGTTGTTAATTCTACAACGCCGCTTAGTAATAAAGTTTTTCACCGGGAGTTTACAAGCCCAGGTAGCTTCAGGTATTGGAGACTCAAAATCTCAGGCACTCTCACAGACAAACCTTACATGTCAATATGCGTCTGGGGCAGTAAAACAGAATTAGATTTCGTAAGTTCATCTTTTGACCCTCATAGAGTAAATCAAATGGCAACCGTTGCACTGAGCAGCAGCGGATTCGTAACAGGAGTACATGAGAGGTTTGTCCAGAGAGATATAAAATTAAGTTTCAGCGGAGCTGATAGTACCTTATATGGCAAAATTAAAACTTGGCACGACAGTGTGGGACTTAGAAACTTCTTTATGGCATGGGACAGTACAAATAGTAGCGACGATGTATTTTTAGTCCGCACCTGTAAGATATTTAATAACCCCTTTGACGAAACAGGTGTCTATAGGGATGTAACAATTGAGTTAAAAGGCAGGAGAGAGTAATGGCTATAACCCTTACAGAGGCTTTTGAAAATGAATTAAAAAGAAATGTTAACAGTCCCAATGTAATCTTAGAGGTTGCACTGGATGGTGTTACAGAGAAGTGGGGTTATCATAGCGGTGGTTTTGATGATGTCAAACCTATACTTAAAAGTGTTTCTTCACTGCAAAATAGAATTGATACAAAGAGAGGTTTGTCAACAAGGGGGAGTATTAATGTAGTTATAACCGGCAGGGATAATTTTAATAATATAATAAAAAATTATTATTTAAAGAACAGGCGGATAGTCAGGAAAGATGGTTTTGTCTCAGAGGGTTTTCTCTACTCTGATTATGCCGAGACATTTACCGGTAAGATTCTTGACTGGTCTAGAAAAGGTGATGAACTCTACCTTGTTATTGGTGACGACCTTATGGTCACAGGTAAAACAAAACTTCCGGAAGAGAATTCTACTAAAACTCAAACCCTTGTTTATAAAAGCACAAACCCGGTAGATATTATTCTTGACATTTTAAGTAACCAGCTCTCTGTGGGAGGGGACTTTATAGACAGCGAGAAGTTTGCCAGCGAGAGAGATAACTGGCTTAACTCATGGCTTTTTGACAGGGTTTTAACAAAACCAATGTCGGCGGACAAACTGCTTAACGAACTGCAGGTAGAAACTAATTCTTTTGTAATTCAAGATGGGGAAAAAATAAGTTATAAAGTTTTCTCTCCTAACCCGCCCAATACTACCACCACAACATGGAATGACAGGGATAATATCTTATTAAACAGTTTATCAGTGAAGAGCGGTTACGAAGATAATTTTTTTAATAGAGTTGTTATTTACTACGATTATGACGAAAGCGGAAGTGACAAAGAAGAGAACTATGAAAATGTTTATATTGCTTTAGATGCCTCCTCCGGGAGCACAGGCCAGTGGGATGAGAAAAAAACCAAAACTATAAAGAGTAAATGGATAAGAAGCCACACCTACGACGAACCCTCAAGTGTTACGGGAGTTACATTGTATAATGTGTCAACAGAGAACGGTACAGGCAACGGCATTCTTATCTTTGACATCTCAGATAACTCCCTTTCTTGGAAAGCACCGGGGTCAATTACTGCAGGCGAGCCTATTGTAATAAATAAAAGCGGCAAGTTTGTATTAACTGATGGAGATAATACAAAGTCAATTAGGATTGTTGTTAATAGCAGCCTCCTTCCGGAAAGTAATCAAAATGATTCTATTTCAATTACATCGCTGCCAGGAGACAGTTACGCTGCAGCATTGGCAAACAAACTTTTGAAAAGATATAGAGACCCTGTTAGTACTGTTAAATTTGCCATAGATATTAACGATGGCGCAGAAGACAGTAAGTTTATAAAACCGACTGACTTGAAGAGGCTGACTACAGATGAGGTTTGTATTAAAGGTCAGAGTGACTTAATAAGTGAACAATTTATGTTAACATCCGTCAGGCCTGATTTTGAAAGGGGTCGTATAGAAATCGAAGCAGTGCAGACTACAATAGGCGGCTTTAAATATGGTTTTGTAGCTCCAGTTGGTCATCCAGATTATGGCAGCGCTACATCTATAGAGAGAGAATGGGCATATGTTGGAGATAGTGATAACAAAGTAGCCTCAGGAACTATAGATGGTTTTTACATTATATAAGTTATGAAATAAAGAAAATTTCAGAAAGTGAGATTAATAGATGGCAGTACCAAGTAAAAATTTTACAAACATACCTGACGGAGATATAGATGCAGATAGCCCCTTAACAGAAACTCTTATGACTCAGATTAGGGATTCACTTGTTCATTTAGAAGAGTGGTTAGGTTTAGATTATTCTGCTGCAAAGAACCACGATCATGATGGAACTAATAGTAAAAAAATACCTGGAGGGGCTATAAGCAGTAGCATTCAATCTGAAGCTGCTCAATCTATTTCAGCAAGTTCAAGATGGACGCCTGTAGAAGGTATTTATAATGTCACCGACCTTGGTTCAGGTGGAGATGTCAAGGTAGAATTATATGTTGATTCTATATGGAGGTTGCCATCACAGTATGGTATTCATGCAACCTTGTTTTGTGACGGCGCAAACATGAGGATATACAATCCTAATGCTGGCTCAAAAACTGTTTATTATCAAAAATTTTAAAGGAGACCTTTATGTACATTATAGACAAATCAAAAGAAGAATTCAGAGACCTGCCAGAGAGTTTAGACAAAGAAGTTCTTTTGGAAGTAACAAAAGATAGTTCGGGCAAGGTAAGCGGCTATATAACTGTTTTGCCGGAGGTGTTAAAACATTTTGCCGAGAACAAAACTACCGATGAGTTAAGTGAAATGGGATTTGATAATCACTCTACCAAGATTGACTGGATTAAAAATCGATCTGATATAGCTGCCAAAGCTCCAGAGGCAGCTATATGACAGCAGAAGAAATTAAAATAACTATAAAGGATGCCATACATACCGAGCTGGGACACTATAAGGTTGATAAAGAGCAGCATTACAAAGACCATATATTCTTAAATGATCTGAGAGATTGGACAGGTAATATAAAATCTACATTTTGGCGCAGCCTTGTAAAAGTTTTTGTCTCCGGCGTAGTGCTTTTAACCTTACTGGGTTTTTTAGTTTGGGGAGAGAGTCATCTTAGATAAAGGAAAGAGGTTATTATGAGAAAGATTAATAAAATTATTGTTCATTGCTCTGATAGTGAGTTTGGCAGCAGAGAAATAATTGACAAGTGGCACCGCCAAAGAGGTTGGGATGAGATTGGATATCATTTTGTAATAGTAAACGGCAGGGTTAAGAGTGGTGAAACCTATCTTGATGCAGATGACGGTAGGGTCGAAGAGGGCAGAAGTATAGAAAAGCGCGGAGCTCATTGTTATGGTCATAATAAAGACTCCATTGGTGTTTGCCTGATCGGCAAACGACACTTTACTGCTCTCCAGTTATGTAAGGCACTGCCGGAGCTTTTAAAAGATTTAATGGATAAATATGACATTAGCGTGGATAATGTTTACGGTCACAGGGAGTTTAATAGGGGGAAAACTTGTCCTAATTTTGATTTAAATTTAATAACCATTTAAGGAGCAAACAATATGGCAACACCTATAATAGGAGACCTGCTTGAGAGTACAATAGGCAAGGTAGTGGGTAGGCTGACTGATAAGTTCCTGCCAGCTACTATGACAGAAGTGGAAAAAGGCAATTTTCAGGTAGAGGCAAGAAGGCTGGCAATGGAGGAGTATTCCATTGCCATAAAAGATGTTGATAGTGCCAGGGAACTGGCTGGCAAGGAGTCAGAAGGAGCGCCAGGCTGGACAAAGGTGCTTACTGTAACTCACAGGCCAATATGGAGTTTTATTATTTTAGCCTTATTTTCATGGACTATTTTGGCGCCTTATATGGGTTTTCCTGCTATTGAGCTAACAACAGTACATAAGGATATTATGCAGACAGTGATAATATTCTACTTTGGTGGCCGTAGTATTGAGAAAACCGTAGGGCTTGTAAAGGGAGCTTAGCAGTATATTTTTCTTCTAACTCCTTGATTTTTAAGCACTTATTGACATAAACTTAATACCGTGCTATCTTGTACTAAGTAAAGATTGGTTTTGTTCTATTTATACCTGTTTTATTACTTTCTTTACCTCAATTTGTTGCAAAAAAGAGATTAACCTGTAGTATTTTGTGTTTTATCCACAGGTATCAAATAAGTTTATCTGCATAACCCCTTGAAAAACCTAAGTATTTTAACTTGGCATGGTGTTTGCATTATATTAAGTCACTATGTTACAAACAACACTGAAAAATCCAATAGAGTTTTGCGGAGTAGGCCTCCATACAGGGAACTACATAACCGTGAACATTTCACCGGCAGGGGCAGATGAGGGGATTACTTTTGTAAGAAAAGACCTCGAAGGTGCACCTAGGGTAAAGGTGGATTCCCGCAATGTAGTTGCCACTAACTATGCTACTACTCTTGGAGTAGGTGAGGCAAAGATTTCTACAGTGGAACACATACTTGCTGCTTTTTATGGAATGGGTATCAGCAATGCTGTTATAGAGATTGACGGTCCAGAAGTCCCTGTAATGGACGGAAGCAGCGTATTATTTGTAGACCTTATAAAAGAAGCAGGGATTAAGCAGTTAAACGCTTCCAGAAAATATATTAAAATTACAAAACCTATCAGAATTAAAGATGGAGAGAAGTTTATTAAACTCTATCCATTAGATGATGATTCTAATGCATCTGATGACAGGTTAGAGATAGATTATACAATTGATTTTTCACACCCAATGCTCACAGAGCAGACATTTAAGGGTGTTTTCTCAAAAGAAATGTTTGCCGAGGATATTTCTTCTTCCAGAACATTCTGTTTCTTAAAAGATGTTGAAATGTTAAAGAAAAACGGCCTCGCAAAAGGTGGTTCCTTGAAGAATGCTGTTGTAATCGGCGAAGATGACATTTTAAATGAAGAAGGTTTAAGGCATTCAAATGAATTTGTGAGACACAAAGTATTAGACCTTATTGGAGACCTCGCAGTTTTAGGGATGCCAATACAGGGTCGTATTAAAGCTAATCGTTCCGGTCATGCTATGAACTATAGCCTCGTATCCAAGTTAATTCACAACCCCGGAAAGTGGGAGATTGTTGACAGCTTAGAAGATACTATGGCTGATAGTTATGAACCAAGCAGCGTAATGGTTGGAGAATTAGCAGCTGTATAATCATAAACTAGAAGAATTAAAAAAAACCTTCATTAAGTAACTACTTAATGAGGGTTTTTTTGCGTTTATACCATACCTATTTGTGCTATAATTTTACATATTAAATAACATGACTTGGAAGGCAATTTGGAACAAAAAGCAAAACTTTTTAGACAGGTAATACTAGAAGATAACAGCCTGGCCCTGGAGTTATATGGGACAGGTGGCATGAATATAAAGAAAATTGCTGAGAAACTTAACCTGTCAATTGATACAAGAGGTAATATTGTAACAATTCAGTCCCCGGATTCTACCTCCCGGTCTGCCGGTGAAATAGATATTGCTGAAAAACTTATTTTAGATCTTTACTCAGCTCTCGAAAATGGCAAGACCCTTCAACCATCAGATATTGATTTCTCATTATCTGCACTTAAAAAAGACAAAAAAGCAAATATTGCTGAGATGTATAATGATAAGGTTTCTATAGTCACAAGTAAGAGAAATATCACTCCCAAAAGTTTTGCCCAAAAAAAATATTTAGAAACGATTATAAAGTCCGATATAGTTTTTGGAGTTGGCCCTGCCGGTACAGGAAAGACTTACCTGGCTATGGCAACTGCCGTAAATGCTCTGCTTAATAAAGAGGTAGAGAGGATTGTTTTAACTCGCCCGGCAGTTGAGGCTGGGGAGAAGTTAGGTTTTCTACCAGGCACTCTTACAGAAAAAATTGACCCGTATTTAAGACCTCTTTATGATGCCCTCCACGACATGATGAGTTTTGAGAAGGTTGACAAACTCTTAGAGCAAGGAGTAATAGAAGTAGCGCCACTGGCCTTTATGAGGGGCAGAACCTTAAATGATGCTTTTATTATTTTGGACGAGGCACAGAACACTACTACTGAGCAGATGAAAATGTTTTTAACTCGCCTTGGTTATAGCTCCAAGACGGTAATCACGGGTGATGTCACCCAAACTGACCTCCCCTCTGGAAGACCATCAGGGCTTTTAGAGGCTATGAGAATTTTAAAAGGTGTTAAGGGTATTGACTTTGTAGAGTTTTCGGACTCCGATGTTGTTCGTCATCCACTTGTTCAGGAAATTATAAAAGCCTTCGATAAGGCGGAGAAAAAACAAACAGGTAAAACCAAAACTACCGGTAGCAGTAAAGAGGGTAAGTAGCCCCTCATGTCTTCCAATAGTGTCTTAATTCAAAATAATTCAAATAAAAGTAAAAATATTAAAATTAACAAAAAGAAGGTCAAAGAAATAATTCTTTTTATTTTAGGAAATCATTCTATAGATTCCTCAGAAGTCAGTGTTCTTTTTACAGACGACTTGCAGATTCAAGAATTAAATTTACAATACAGGGGGAAAGATAAACCTACCGATGTTTTGAGTTTTCCTGCCCTTGATAAAAATACTGAAAACGATATAGTTATGCCAGAGCTAAAAGACGGTCTTAAGATGTTAGGAGATGTTGTTATTTCTGTCCCAACAGCTTTTGAGCAGTCAAGGAGTTACGGCTGGGCATTTGACGAAGAGATTAGCAGGCTTTTAGTCCATGGCACTCTTCATCTTCTGGGTTATGACCATGTTAACGGTGGCCGTCAGGCAGCTAAAATGAAAAACAAGGAAGAAGAAATATTAGATAAAATATAAAGGTAATACTGTTATATGAAAAACGATAATGAAATAAATAACGATGTTGATGTTAAAAGCGAAGAGATGTCTAATAGTAAAGACAGAAGAGACAATAATAATAATGATTTTAAAAAACCAACAAACTGGTTTGAATCTGTAAAGTGCGCCTGTGACGGGGTTATTTATGCCTTCAGGACTGAGGGTCACGTTAGGGTCCATTACCTTCTTGCAGTTGGCGCACTGATTGTTTCTCTTCTTTTGGATTTAACTTACACCGAATTCATGCTCTTTGCCCTGGCAGTTTTGATGCTCCTTGTGGCGGAAATGTTTAACACAGCCATTGAGGACTTGGCAAATTTAGTGGAGAGAAGGTATAACGAAAAAATTAAGAGGGTTAAGGATGTATCTGCAGGAGGGGTTTTAATATCCTCATTTGCATTTTTGATAATGGGTTATGTTATTATCACTAAGTATCTGTCAGAGCCTTTTACCTTTGCTGTCGGAGCCCTTAAGGCAGACTATGGCATGGTTGTTGGCGTAACATTATTAGTTGTATTAATCTTAGTAGTTGCTGCAAAATCAATTTGGAGTAGTAGCGATAATGGTTTTAAAAAGGCAAGTCCAAGTGTGCATGCTGCAATTTCTTTTTCTACCTGGACTGCAATAACTCTTATTACAATGAATGTTCTTGTAAGTTTCTTAGCTTTTATAATGGCCCTAATGGTTAGTCATTCCAGGTTGCTTTTAGAAGAAAATACTGTCCTCAATGTTTTTACAGGCGCTCTGGCCGGCATTGGAATTACAGTGATAGTTTTTTATTTATTTGGCGCTAGCTTCTAATTGGCGAAAAATTATTTATGAAGAAAAAAATTATATACACATTTATATCAGGCCTTTGTCTCGCTCTGTCTATGCCGCCATTTTCTCTTTGGCCGCTTGCTTTTATTGCCCTTGTGCCGTTTTATTTTGCTATTGACGGGGCAACTAAAAAAGAATCTTTTTATTATGGATGGGGTTTTGGTTTTGTTTTTTTTGTTTCTACTCTCTATTGGGTAATACATTCTATGTATTACTACGGCGGAATTCCTCTTCTTGTAGGTTTTCCCTTAATGCTGGCTCTCGCTGCCGCCATGGGTTTATATTTTGCACTTTATGCATATTTTTACTGCTTTGGAGTTTCTTTAAAAGAGGGGCAAAGGCTAATATACGGCGCTTCTCTTTGGGTAGCTTTTGAATACCTTAGGACAGTGCTTTTTACAGGTTTCCCCTGGGTTCTGCTTGGTTATTCGCAAAAACCATTTTTATATTTCACTCAGATAGCAGACATCACAGGAGTTTACGGAATTTCCTTTGCTGTTATTGTTGTCAATATTGCGCTCTATTATTTTATTCACTATGAAAGAGGAGAACTGAATTTTTCTGTAGTTAAAAAATCTTCTATTGCATTTGCATTGGCAATTTTCTTTTTTGTTTTTATTTATGGAGTTATAAGGGTTTCTATTGTTGATTCTGAGGTTGGTAAGTGGTCTAAGGTAAATGTTTCTGTTGCTCAGGGTAATATACCGCAGGAAGTTAAATGGGATCCTGCCTTCCAGGAAGACACTGTTAATATCTATAACCGTTTAACAACTCAGGCCGGCTTAGATGGTTCGGAACTTGTTATTTGGCCGGAGGTAGCTACGCCGTTTTTTTTAGAATCTACCAGAGATAGAATTCTCTCTCGCAAGGTGCGTATGGGAGCAATAGATAATAATATTTCTATAATTACCGGTTCCTTGCACACCAGGTATAATGAATCCACCGGTGAGACTAATTACTTAAACAGCGCTTTTGTAATTAACAATAGTGGTTTTACCAGAGGCAGGTACGATAAGGTGCATCTTGTGCCGCTTGGCGAGTATGTTCCTCTTAGGTTGAACGAAGTTTTTCCATTCATAAAAAAACTTACCGTAGGAGTTGGAGACTTTGGCGAGGGTGAGGATTTAAACCCCCTGCCTTTTGTAACTTCTATGGGAATCACAGAAGGCGTGGGGGTTTCCATTTGTTATGAAATAATCTTCCCCGACCTTGCCCGCAGGGCAATCTTAAACGGCGCAACCATCCTCAGCACCATTACTAACGATGCATGGTTTGGATATTTGTCGGCTCCTTATCAACATTTCGAAATGGCATCTTTTAGGGCAATTGAAAACAGAGTTTATCTTCTTCGCTCTGCTAATACAGGTATAAGTGGTATTATTGACCCTGTTGGCAGGGTCCTTGCGAAGACTGAGCTTTTCACAGAAGAGGTTCTAACCGAGCCGGTTGGACTTAAACGTGGTAGTAAAACCTTTTATACTCTTTATGGTGATTTGTTTTCTTATTTATGTATAATCTTATCTGTAAGTGTTATATTTATTACAAGAAATAAAATCAATTAGGAGAACCTCCAGTGCCAGAGTCAACTTCAAAAATTACAATCGATGAATTAAAAACTGAATTAAAAACCGCATCAGCCAAACTTACCGACCTTCGAGGTTATCTTTGACTCGGATTCTAAATTATCAGAAATAGCAAAAATAGAAAAATTATCTGAGGATCCCGCCTTTTGGAACGACCAAGCTAAGGCACAGTCCCTTATGAAAGAGAAGAGTTCTCTTGAGTCTGCCCTTGAGTCTGTCAACTATATGGATAGTCTTTTGGAAGATGCAGAGGTATGTCTGGAGCTTGTCTTGGAAGTAGGCGAGGAGTCAGGTGAAGGGGCGGAGACTTTAAAAGAAGCAGAAGACAAACTCACCGAATTAAACGAAAAAATTCGCACCTCTGAGGTTCAGCGCATGCTTGGCGGGGAGATGGATTTAAACAACGCCATACTTTCTATTAATGCCGGCGCCGGAGGCACGGAGGCGCAGGATTGGGCTGACATGCTCTACCGTATGTACCAGAGGTGGGCTGAGAAGAGGGGTTACTCCATGGAAGTTGTGGACTTCCAGGACGGTGAAGAGGCAGGCATTAAGAGTGTTACTATTACGGTAAGCGGAGATTACGCCTATGGTTATTTAAAGGCAGAGGTGGGGGTTCACAGGTTGGTGCGAATTTCTCCTTATGATGCAAACAAAAGAAGGCATACTTCTTTTGCATCAGTTTCGGTTTTTCCTGAGGTAAGCGAAGATATTGATATAGAGATTCTTGATGCAGACCTAAGGGTAGATACTTATAGGGCAAGCGGAGCCGGGGGGCAGCATATTAATAAAACCGATTCTGCCGTAAGGCTTACCCACCTACCTACAAACATTGTTGTGCAATGCCAAAACGAGCGCAGCCAGCATAAAAACCGCGCCACTGCCATGAAGATTTTAAAAGCCCGCCTTTATGAACAAAGACTAAGAGAAGAAAAAGAAAAAATGAGCGACCTCCATGACGATAAAAAAGAAATTGGCTGGGGAAGCCAAATTAGGTCCTATGTAATGCAGCCTTACCGCATGGTCAAAGACCACCGTACAGACACCGAAACAGGCAATGTGGATGCTGTCCTAGATGGCGATATTGATAAGTTTATTGAGGCATACCTTTTAATGTAAACATACCAGTCTAACCCCTTATTTTTACAGAGTTTATTAAGTGTTGCCGATTTTTTTCAACTATGGTTAAATAAACAATATAATTTGGACTTTGTATAATTTTAAAAGGCAATCTTTAGGCAACTAAGGTCTCGCAAAGCCACCTGACCATAAACAATATATGGTAAGAGGGGCTGCTGATATATTCATACCTAACCTTGTCAATTCTAACAGGTAAGGTTTTTTATATTGTAAACATTCTAACCGTAGGAGCAAATATGCTTTATGAAAACTCTCACCAACTGGGTCTTCCAATAATCAAAAAACTATATAGTTTGTTTTTAATTCTTGTTTTTCTTATTTTGCCATGCAAATCCTATGGTGATGATTTAGATTATTGGAACTGGCGAAGCCCTGACTACCCGGTTGCAGACTATAACGGTGTTGCAACTAATGGTACTGCTTTTGTTGCAGTAGGTGAGCGTGGGACCATGGTGCATTCTACTGATGGTATAAGCTGGACTCAAGTAAGTACAGGGCTATCATGGCAATCTGCAATCAACGATATTACTTATGGTAATTCCAAGTTTGTGGCTGTCGCAAGTGGTAGCACAGTTCTTACTTCAACTGATGGGGTTACCTGGGCATTACGTAGTTCAATTAATGCCACTGCTATTAATTATGTTAACTCAATGTTTGTTGCTGTAGGAGCAGGATTTATCTCCAAGTCTGTAGATGGCATAAACTGGTCTACAACTTCTGTTTCTGATACATTTTATAATGTGTCTTATGGTAATGGTATTTATGTTGCAGTAGGTCTGTTTGATGCTATTTGGACTTCCACTGATGCTACGAATTGGACTGAACAAACATCTGATAATCCCACTAAACGTTGGTACGGTGTAACTTATGGTAATGGTGTTTTTGTTATAGTGGGTGGCGAGAACCCTTCTACTAGTATGATACTTACTTCAGTTGACGGGGTAACATGGTCAACACAGACAATACCTAATTTTGACATACTTCGTGATGTTATATATGACGGTTCCAACTTTATAGCAACTGGTTGGCAGCAGAGGATTTATTCTTCTACTGATGGTTATTCATGGACTTCTGTTAATAGGTTTGGCTCCAATATTGGATTAAATGGAAATGCATATTCAGGTTCTACTTTCGTATCGGTAGGAGACAAAGGAACTATTTATAGTTCTACTGATGTAGTTGATGGAGCAACTTGGACTTCAAGGACGCAAGCCTCTAGCAGAAACTATGAAGTGGTTGCTCATGATGGAACTCAGTTTGTGGCTGCTGGTTACCCTAATAGAGTAGCTACATCGGTTGATGGTAAAACCTGGAATCATACTACAGGTACCGGTTTAACAGATACATCTTATGATATGGTGTATGCAAACTCCATGTTTGTGATTGCTGCAAACGGAGGCAGGATATTTACATCCACAAACGGAATTAATTGGACTCTGAGAGCTTCAGGAACTACAAGCCTGCTAGAGGATATTACTTATGATAATTCTATGTTTGTTGCTGTTGGTATGAATGGAACAATAGTCACATCTTCTGACGGTATAAACTGGACTGTACAAACTTCTGGCGTTAGTGCTCACTTAGAGGGAGTATCTTACGGTAACTCTGCTTTTGTAGCAGTAGGGTATTCCGGTGTTGTTTTAACTTCTCCTAATGGTGTTACATGGACCGAGCAGGTTTCTGGGATTGCTATTAATTTGTACGATGTCACTTATGGTAACGGTCTTTTTGTTGCTTCCGCTTCTAATAGGAGAATGTTCACATCCCCTGATGGTGTTACATGGACCCAGCGTAGCCTTCCTGGTTCTGTTGGAATGGTAACAGCAATAGAACCAGTTTTATTCTCAGGGTCAACTTTTCTAGTGAGTGATATCTTTGGTTATGTAAGTACATCTGAAGATGGTATTACATGGGCTCATAGATATAGTACAGGCGTGTCTGGTCTACGGAATGCTACTTCTGGCAACAATTCATTTGTTCTTGTAGGCAATTCTGGCATGATAATCCAATCAGGTGACGAGTTTGCTCCTGTTACGACACCAAGCCATAGCAGTGGGATGTTTGAGGATAATTTTGACGTTACCCTTTTATGCGATGATACAGTTATAGGGGTGGGGTGTTCTGCAACCTATTATACCCTTGACGGCAGTGAGCCTGATACTGGTTCAACTGTTTACTCTACTGCCATAACAATAAGTGCTGATACGACTTTAAAATATTTTTCAGTTGATAATAATGGCAACAGCGAAACTCCAGACACAAGAATTTATACCCTTACTAATAACCCGCCTGTTCCAACTGCATCTGATATATATTGTGATATGAATTATTCATGTAACACACAGGTTTACCATAATGATGTTGATTCAGGTGACAGCCACAGTTATTCAGTGACTACTCTTGCAAGTTTTGGTAGTGCTTCAGTGGATGGAAGCGGTTATGTTACTTATACCCCTGATGCCGACTACACAGGGTCTGATTACTTTGTGGTAACGGTTACTGACTCGGGAGGCTTGTCCGGTACTGTTGGTATTAATGTATCAGTGGAAGGTGTAAGTTTGCCTGCCGGTGACACTGGAACTCCTGGCATAGGCCGGAATGACGGTGGTAGCGACGGAGATAACCTGGACACCTTCTCAGGTAATCCTGTAGTTGATATGGAGTTCGTCTTTAGTGTTGTATTTAAAGATTCAAGCGGCAACGTTCCGCAATCAGCAATGCTTTATCTTACTAACAGAACGTCGCCAAATCTTTCAGATTACTTTACCTATGACCTTATTTGTACAGGTGATTATAGCGTAGGTGCCCAGTGTAGTTATTCTACAGTTCTACCTCCATCGGCAGTAAACAATTTCCATTTTGAAATAGTGAGAAATGATGGAACATTGTTTAGATATCCAAGTGCAGGTGATACTACCGGGCCTCAAGTGGAGATGTTAAATAACTATGCTATGTTAAGTGTTGCAAGAGATATAGATAGTGCAATTCTTGACAGTAGCGGAGGTTTTGACTGCACGACTGCTTACAGGTGGGTCTCAAATGGTTTATCAAAGAAATCCGGTAACAAAGGTGCTTATGAGTTGGTAGATAGTGACAATCCGCTCAAAGCAGGAGAAGCTTACTTTGTAGAGAAGGCTTCTTGCGGAGCAGGTTATGTGCCTGAGCTGCCTATATATAGCAATCTTGCTGCCCCAAGCCATGAGATAATACTGGAGCCTGGTTGGAATATTATAAGTAATCCTTACGGCGGCAGGGTAATGTTAAAGGATATTCGAGTGCAAAAGGGAGCAGACCCTGCTGTAACCTGGGCAGAGGCAGTGGATGTACCAAATGAGTGGGTTCTAAACGGTATCTATTATTCCAATGGTGTTGATTGGGGTTCTACATACACTTTGAATAGTTCCGGAGGCGCGCCAGATGCGGAGCTTGTTCCATGGCTTGGGTACTGGATTTATCTCAAGAAAGATGATGATACTTATAAATTGATATTTACTAAGCCTTAGTGAGTGCGGAATATAGAAAACTAGACTTATTCTTCTTCTTAAACCAAGCCCATAACTAACTTATTTGGAGTTATGGGCTTTTCTATTCTTGTATACCACCCTTAAAATATGTTATAAATAAACATCACATTATTTTATAAAAGGAGTCTAAATGTTCAAAAAAACCCTGATTTTATTTGCCTGTTTTGCCATTATTACAGCTTGCGGCGGTAAAGACGAAGACAAAGATAAAGGTAAAGACACGAGGGGAGGCAGGGGGGCTATAAATATTGATGATTATAAGCCGGCAAAAGGAGAGCTTAAGTTTGATAAATATGTGATAACTCCTCCGGAGGGTTATGTCTATATTCCTGAAGAATATGAAGAGTCAATTAAGAGGATGGACAGGCTTTTTGTCAGGTTTTTTGAGAGTAAAAGTGAAGCAGGCAAGCTTGGAACAAAAGATAACAAGCTGGTACTGACATTTGGTCTTTTTCCCAGGAGATTTGATAATATAGACTCTTATTATAAGAGTAAACCTGGAAATCCTGAGTTTTTTCGGAAAGTACCTAAGAAATATAAAGAGGTTAAGGGCAAGGGTAAGTGGAATTGCCGTTATTTTGATAGAAGTTATAATCCTGCATTAAGTTGCGCTATTTTGAGCTCTGAAAGGCTTATTAAGATAGATGCAGTAGGGGCTAGTAAAAAAGAGATTTTAGGTAAAATTGACCTTGTTGAATCAATGCTTGAGAGCTTTTATATCTTTGATGAGACAGCACAAGTCCCAGATGAAGAAGAAGAAGTTGCTGAATCAGTGGAAACTAAGCCGGAAGTTCAAGTTGAGGGGCAAGAAGAGCCAGTTGAAGAGGTCGAAGATGTTAATGACACAGAAAATCAAGTAGAAACAACAACAGAGAATTAATAAGAGTTTTTCTCTGAGATTCAGATAGAGGAAATAATTAAATCTGCACAAAAAAAGTCAAAAAAAGGCTTGACAGAGTCTTAATTTAGTTCTATTATTTATCCTTTCTACTTTATATCCCGGGAAGTAGTATATCTTTTTAAAATTAAATAGTTAGGGCTGGCATTAATTTTTTTTTTGCTGGCGTAGCTCAATTTGGCAGAGCAGCTGATTTGTAATCAGCAGGTTATGGGTTCAAGTCCCTTCGCCAGCTCCATTTTTTACTGGAAGACTTTAGCCCTAGTCGAATTGTTATATTGGCATAACTTCTTGTTTTTATTCAGTTTTTCTTAATTTTTTCAAAGACATGGGATATATTTAATAATTTTTGTAACTTATAACTCGCACAGTTACAGGTGGTGAATTTCGTGCTGATGTGAGTTTAATTTGGAGGGGTACCCGAGTGGCCAAAGGGGGCAGACTGTAACTCTGCTGGCTCAGCCTACGGAGGTTCGAATCCTCC